>CAYOKO010000090.1:0-8348 GCA_964404555.1 uncultured Bacteroidaceae bacterium
TATTGTATCTGCAATCTTTGTGATGTCCGCTACCGTTACCTCGCCATCGCCGTTCACATCTTCTTTTGGGAGAACAATGTCATAGGTAGCTGTATCACTCTGACCGTATCCGTCAGCAGTAGCGTAGACCGTTACACGCAACGTTCGGTTCGGAATGGTAAAGGTATCACCATCGAAGCTCGCCTGCTCCAGAGACACATCCTTTACCGTATAGTGAATCTCCGCATTTGGAGTAGTACATTCAAACTGTAGCTTTCCTTCATTCATCATTACGGTAGGAACCGCACAGGTTGTAGGAATCTCACCTAGTCGGAAGGTGATGGAACCATCTTCCAGTTCCGTAATATCGTGTACCTGCAACGCCTCAATCTCTGTTACGTTTTGTGTACCGGGGTAGGGGTCACCCGCCATAGAAGGTAGGTAATAGTTTATCATCTCGTCGTTGGTGCTCACATCGTTGGTGCAAGAAAATAGATTACCGTCCGCCGGAAGAATTGTCATTCGTTGCGTCGGTTGTGTATTAACTCTATTTCCTACCCATGCCGAGTAATCGTATTTTACGTCAAGTACCAACATACCATGATGTTTACCATACACCTTGGTAGAATATCCTATCCACTCATCCCATTTCGTGTTTTGACGATTTTCCAGTATGTAGTATTCGTTGGTTTTTCCGGAAGGCGACATGATTTTGTAGCCTATCCCCCCCTCGGACAAAGGTTTCAGCGTATAGATGCCCGCATCCTTTTCCGGGTCGAGCACCGTAAGCGTTTGCCATTCCATAAATTCCTTCTCATAGGAAGTGAAGCCGCATGGAAGATATCCATTATAGTTGTAGTCGCCACTTGCCATTACATCCCAATAGTCCATTCCAAAGTAGTTGTCGTCTACATCGTAGAAATCGGGTAGTCCGAGTGCATGTCCCAATTCGTGGCACACCGTACCTATTCCGTCCATCTTGTTTTGGTACAACTCGCAGCACACAGCATAGCTTGCAAAGGTGATACCGCCTACCGTCAGAGAAGACACCGACTCTTTTGGCCAAATGGCGTCTGTTGTAGTGCCTTCTTCGTTCTCGCCCGGTCCTGCAAAGATGAATAAAACCATATCCACCTTGCCATCACTGTTATTATCAAAAGGTGTCCAATCGGAGTAAATCTCCTGCGCAGCCGCCAAGGCATCCTGGTAGAATTGTTTTATATTTACATCCCGAGATGTTGATCTATTCTTTCCGTAGTACGCATAGCTTTGCGGCAACGTCACCGGACCGATAACCTTGAATTGAGGTTCAAACTGTCCATCACTCTGATCCTTAAAGTACTGAGCTACACTCACCGCATCCGTATTGAAGAATCCTTCGTACGCCTTGGCACTACCTTCCGTAAAACTCAAGTCCGTGAACTGAGCCATCACTACAGGAATCTGCTTCACCCCCTTGCCGTTCAGAGCACTCGTACTAAGTGATCCCACACGCTTTGGTCGTTGTTGCACATTGGTCGTTCCGTTTACTACCACAACGCTATCCACATGAATCGGCTGTTTACGAACCGACCCCACACCGGAAAACTCATTTACACGCTGTGCCCCTGCCCCTCCGCAAAGGAGGAGGGCAGCAGCACATAATATCGGTGCAACGTATTTCATGACATTACTATTTTGTTTCTGTTTTTTAGTTCTTAAAGCTGTGGATTGGCGCCGGGATACGTCCCTTGCGGTTTATCATAGCCGAACAGTCGAACGAGTTCACCGGCATCACCGGAGCATAACCCAATAGACCACCAAATTCAACCACATCGCCCACCTTCTTGCCTACAGCAGGGATAATGCGTACCGCCGTGGTCTTCTGGTTTACCATACCGATGGCCGATTCATCCGCAATGATACCGCTGATGGTTGTTGCCTTCGTATCGCCCGGAATTACAATCATATCCAGACCCACGGAACAAACACACGTCATCGCCTCCAACTTCTCGATGGTCAGCGCACCCGCATTCACCGCATCAATCATACCCTGATCTTCGCTCACCGGAATGAAAGCACCACTCAGTCCACCTACATAAGAGGAAGCCATAACACCACCCTTCTTCACTTGATCGTTCAGCAGTGCCAGTGCAGCCGTAGTACCCGGTGCACCTGCACGCTCCAATCCAATCTCCTGAAGTATATCCGCCACGCTGTCTCCGATAGCCGGAGTAGGAGCGAGGGATAAATCAATGATTCCGAACGGAATGCCCAGTCGTCGAGATGCCTCTTGTGCCACCAACTGACCCACACGCGTAATTTTGAACGCTGTCTTCTTTATGGTTTCACACAGCACCTCAAAACTCTCCCCGTGGATGTTCTCCAACACGTGTTTCACCACGCCCGGACCACTAACCCCCACGTTGATGATAGCATCTGCCTCCGTTACGCCATGGAACGCACCCGCCATGAACGGGTTATCGTCGGGTGCATTGCACAGAACCACCAATTTGGCACACCCCAAAGAATCGTTCTCTTTGGTCATTTCCGCCGTCTCCTTTACAATCTCACCCATCAAGCGAACTGCATCCATGTTGATACCGGTCTTTGTGGAACCCACATTAATGCTACTACAGATACGCTCTGTTACAGCCATCGCCTCCGGAATGGAGCGGATGAGCAGTTCATCGCCCGGTGTCATTCCCTTGGACACCAAAGCCGAGTAACCGCCCAAGAAGTTCACACCTACCTCTTTGGCAGCCTTGTCCAGAGTGCGTGCTATCTGCACATAGTCGGCAGTTGTCTTGCAGGCAGCACCTCCCACGAGTGAGATAGGGGTTATGGAGATACGCTTGTTAACGATAGGAATACCGTAGTCCTGAGAAATCTCCTCACCCGTCTTTACCAAATCCTTGGCTAGAGTTGTAATCTTGCGATAAATCTTCTCGCACACTGCATCTACGCTGTTGTCGGCGCAGTCCAGTAAGTTAATGCCCAACGTGATGGTTCTAACATCGAGGTTTTCTTGCTCGATCATCTGGTTGGTTTCTGCAACTTCATAGATATTAATCATAGCCGTTCTCTTTTAGTTGTTATCCTTATACCTTATTTATATACATATACCTAATCCTGATTCTCCTTACGAATCTCCTCGTCTATCGTCTGAATTTTCTGGCGCAACAGAGCAAGCTCTTCCTTCAGCTTCTCCATTTTCTTCACCATTTGATCTACCAGACTATTCCCCTTCTTACTGTTGGAAGTAAGGAAGTTGAGGTTATTTTCGTAGGTTTTTACCTCGGTAGCCAACTTCTCATACGCCTTCTGCAAGCGATTACGTTCGCCCGCCAACGTATTGCCACCTGCCTCCGATGCATTTTTAACAGAGTTCTTGAAATTATTCATGCGACGGTTCTTACGATTCATGTTCAGCGTACCGTAAATCTTGTCGGTTAGCTCATGATAAGCCTCATAGAGAGCATCCTTCTCCTTGAACGGTACATGACCCGTCTCGTTCCACTCGTTCTGCAGCTCCTTAACCTTCGCCTGTATATCCTCCGCCTTCTCATCAACCAACTGTTGCAGTTGTTCAATGATAGAACGTTTCTTCTTCAAGTTCTCACGCTCCTCGCTATGTTGACCGCCCTGCACCTTCTTACGGTTGTCAAAGAACGCATCGCACGCCGAGATAAAGCGCTTCCACACCAAGTCACTCTGTTTGCGAGCCACCGGACCCACAGCACGCCACTCCTCCTTCAATTTAGCGATAGCCTCCGCCGTACCCTTCCAATCGGTACTATCCTTCAGCGCCTCCACCTTTTCGCAGAGCGCCTCCTTCATAGCCAGATTTTCCGCATACTGTCCACGCACCTCCTTAAAGTACGCAGCTTTCGCCTCGAAGAAAGTATCACACGCCGCACGGAAGCGCTCAAAAATCTTGGTATTCATCTTCTGCGGAGCGAAGCCAATCTTCTTCCACTGGTTCTGAAGTTCCAAAACCTTCTGTGTAACATCGTTCCAAGCCTGCATATTCTCAGGCTTTTCACTGTTGAGTTCCTCAATAGCCTCACACAGAGCCGTTTTCTCTTGCAGATTGCTCTCCTCCTTAGCCTTTATATCGTCGTAGTACTGTTGATGTTTTTTATTGATAATAGTTGTAGCCGCTTTAAAGCGAATCCAAACCTTCTCGCGCAGCTCCTTAGCCACCGGACCTATCTCACGGAACTCCTCGTGCAACTTCTGCAACTCACGGAACGCCTCCAACACATCCTCACGCTCCGCCAGTTTCTCCGCCTTTTCGCAGAGCGCCTCCTTCTGCTCCAAGTTTTTCTTGAAGTCATACTCGCGCAACTCATGGTTCAGCTTCAATAAATCGTAGAACTGCTCCACCTCATGCTGATACGTCTTCCATATCTCCGAAACCTTTTCGGCAGGAATAACGCCAATCTCCTTCCACTGCTGTTGCAACTCCTTGAAACGATCAAAATGTTTGTTCGTCTCATCCGGCGTAGTACACAACTGTTGTATCTCGTCAATGATAGCCTGTTTCTTCTCAAGATTCTCCTGCTTTTCCTTTTCCGCCTCAGCATACAATGCTGCACGTTTCTCCTTAATGGCGTTCATAACCTCTTTGAAAGTCTCCTCATCGGGGTCGACAGCAGGCACAAAAGCCTCCGGGTCGCCCCCCTGCTCCTCAAACTGCTGCTTTAGTTGAGCCTGTTCGGCATTATGCAGTTTGTAGAACGTCTGTTTGGCACGATCCAATTCCTGTCTGCCCACATTGGCAGGGTCATTAGCCAGTTCTTTCAGGTATTCAATCACCTCTGCCTTGGTCTGTAGTGGTTTCACCTCGGCAGCTTGCGTTTCGATAGTACGCTCCTCCTGTACGGAGGATGTTTCATGCGAATCAATCATATATCTAGTTTTTTTCTTTTAATTCGTATTCTATAAATTACAGTTTAGGCTGACAAAATAAATCATTTTTATTTAATCAGCCTAATTTTTAGTCGAAAATGTGTCAGAAAGTATGCAAATTTGTTACTTTTCCAACTATTTTTGCCCCTTTAGAGCCATTCTTTCTTCTTAAAGTACCAATAAAAGGCTGCTGTCACACCTATAGATATGATGATAGCAATGGGGAACCCACCCCACCATTGTTCCATTCCGTTGATAAGGTTCATACCGAAGAAGCTCGCTATCAACGTAGGGAACATGAGGATGATGGAGATTGTTGTAAGGCTCTTCATTACATTGCTCATATTGTTGTTGATAAGGTTGGCATATGTATCCATAGTAGAGTCCAGAATATTGGCATAGATGGCCGTTGTTTCGCGAGCCTGACTCATCTCAATGTTTACATCCTCAATCATGTCGGCATCCAGCTCATCCACCGGCAACTTAAACTTCAGTTTCGCCAGCAAGTTCTCGTTGCCACGTATGGAAGTAGTAAAGTACGTCAAGCTATCCTGCAAGCGGGAGAGCGCAATCAAATCCTTGTTGTTAACCTCCTTGTCCAAATCCTGTTTGGCACGATCAATCAATAGACTAATCTGCTTGAGTCGCTTCAAGTACCACACCGAAGAAGAAAGGAAAAGACGGAACACCATATCCACCGAGTCGGTGAAACCACATTTGCGACGCTGTTGGAAGCTCACAAAGTCAATCATCATATTCGCCTCGAAGTAGCACACCGTTATGCAGATATCCCCCTTCAAGATGATACCCAGTGGCACAGTAGTGTACGGCGTACGAGAACGAATCTCCTTAACATGCGGTATTCGTAAGATGATAAGAATCCATCCCTCATCAAACTCATAGCGCGGACGTTCATCCGTATCGGCTATGTCGAGAAGAAAGTAATCGGGTATCTTTAGTTCCTGCTCCAAGAATGCCACATCCTCCGGAGAGGGGCACGTTACCTGAACCCAGCAGTTGGGTTCCCATTTATCAATACTGCGCAATCCGCCGCTTGTATTCCAGTATGTCCGCATGTTTCGGTCCTCCTTATTTTTTTGTACTAACGTTCCGTGTGGAGGCTCGTAAACTTGCAAACCTCTACCCACTACAAACTGTTATTGTTCGAATGATAATCGTCCATCTTTGGTTGATAATTTTGTTTTCGCCTGCAAAGGTAAGGAAAAAATCGATTTTTCGCACCTCTCAGAGAAAAAAAGTTGATGAATTACTCACTTTTCTTTATAGCAAGCTCCTCCGCCACCTCCTGTGTGAGTTCTATGAACTGCGCCACGCTCAGTTGTTCGGGACGCTTATTAAACACATCCCGCTCCAAAAAGGGGTGATGATCACGCTTCTCACTCTCTTCGCGAGCCGCAAACACCTGCTTAATAGAGTTGCGCAGCGTTTTGCGTCGCTGGTTGAAGGTGAGTTTCACAATCTGTTTAAACAAACGCTCATCGCACCCCAAGTCAGTCACCTTGTTTCGAGTCATACGTATCACCGCACTCTTCACCTTGGGCGGAGGGTTGAACACATTCTCGTGTACCGTAAAGAGATACTCCACATCGTACCACGCCTGTATCAGCACACTCAAGATACCATACGTCTTGCTCCCCGGACCCGCAGCGATACGCTCCGCCACCTCCTTCTGGATCATACCCGTGCAGCAAGGAATAAGCTCCTTATAATCCAACATCTTGAAGAAAATCTGGCTAGAAATGTTATACGGATAGTTTCCCGTAAGCACAAACGGCTTTCCCTCGAAGGTATGCTCCAGATGCATCTTTAAGAAATCATCCTCAATGATATCCTCCTCCAATTGCGGATACGCCTCCCGCAGGTACGCCACCGACTCAAAGTCCAATTCCACCACCTTAACCGGTCGCTCCTTATGCAATAAGAACTGAGTGAGAACCCCCATACCCGGTCCCACCTCCAGAACCGGAATGCCCGGACAAGCATCTACGGTGTCGGCAATCGCCTGTGCTATCTTGAGGTCCTTCAGGAAATGCTGTCCCAAGAACTTTTTCGGTTTAACCTGCTTCATAGAATCTCTTTTTTATATATACTAATTGTGTATCCTTTCTTGTTTTGCGCACTTTTCGCACTGCAAAGGTACGACAAGCCCATTAAAAAGCCAAATTTATTTGGCGGATTCCGCACTTTCTGCTACTTTTGCACTCATAAATCGAAGAATTTAGCGAATTATAGATGGTAAAACAGATACTACGCGTGCTTTTTCCCATACTTTTGGGAGGCGTTATTCTCTACTGGATGTACCGTGGAATGGATATCCGTGAATTGTGGTCTACCATGCGCAAAGATATGCACATGGAATGGATGCTCTTGTCATTGCCCTTTGGGGTTATGGCACAAGTACTGCGCGGTTGGCGCTGGAAGCAGACATTGGACCCACTCGGCGAGCAACCCCGCAGCAGCACCTGCGTCAATACCGTCTTTGTCTCCTATGCCGTAAGCCTAGTCGTGCCCCGCATCGGCGAGGTGATGCGCTGCGGACTCCTGAACCGCTACGACGGTTGCTCCTTTACCAAGAGCCTCGGCACCGTAGTGACGGAACGCGTGGTCGACTCCCTCATGGTACTCGTTATCACCGGTGCAACACTACTACTACAGATGCCCGTCTTCCTCTACTTCTTTCGCGAGACAGGTATGGATCTCGACAGCTTCATGGGACAATTCTCCCGCACCGGCTACCTAGTGACCGGAGTCTGCCTAGTAGTACTCCTGCTGTTTGTAGTAGGTATAGCCTACTATCTCAAACTCGTATCCCGCATGAAGAGAATCTTTCTAGATATGCTCGCCGGCATGAACTCCATAAAACGCGTAGCCTCCCCCGTAACCTATTGGCTGAACTCCATCGGTATTTGGGTATGTTACTTTTTCCATTTCTTCCTCACCTTCTACGCCTTCGGTTGCACCGAACATCTAGGACTCATGGCAGGACTGGTATGCTTTGTTGTAGGCACCATCGCCGTTGTCGTACCCACCCCCAACGGAGCAGGTCCCTGGCACTTTGCCGTTAAGACCATCCTTGTATTGTACGGAATAGGCGAGACTCACGCCGTCATGTTCGCACTCATCGTCCACACCATTCAAACCCTCCTCCTCATCCTCATGGGATGCTACGGATGGATTGCCCTCATGATTGCCGGCAAGAAGCAAAAGCATATTTCTTGACAGTACGCAGCGAAACGCCCCCTTTATTTTTAAAAGAGGTGTAAATACCCCCTTAACGCTATCCATAAAGTTTTGACGTAAAAACGGCAAAACTCACCCTTTTTTACCCCTAAAAACGTTAAAAGTAGCGGAAAAACGTCCCAAAACTTATATTTCTTTTTGTAATGCTTGCAAATTGCAAGAAAAAGCAGTAATATTGTACCGTAATTAGTATAGGAATAGAAAATACATAAATA
>CAYOKO010000091.1:0-8315 GCA_964404555.1 uncultured Bacteroidaceae bacterium
ACGGACATTGCCTATACATTGAGCCAAGGTGATTACGACACAGCACTGAACCTAGTTCGCTCTTTCCTGGCAGGTATTCCCGTGATGCCGGGCGAGGAATCATCGTTAAAGGACATGAGGGCGCGTGAGACGTATTATCACAAACAGTTGTTTATCATTTTCCGTATGTTGCACGATAGTGCCTGGGCAGAGGTGCAGCAGGCTGTGGGCAGACCGGATATCATTGTAAAAACCAGCAAGTATATCTATATCATAGAGGTGAAACTGGACTCCACTCCGCAAATGGCACTGGAGCAAATCGAGGCGAAACAGTATGCTGTTCCGTTTGCTACGGACGACAGGGAGCTTATAAAGCTTGGCGTAAACTTCTCCTCCGAAACACGCACCATTGATGCGTGGGAAAGAGGGTAACAAATAACGGGCACCCTTTATCACAAAGAATGCCCGCAGCTATTATTATGGAATTTAATCTCTTATTCCTGCTCCTTACGGTTGTCGATATTATCGCCCTCGGTAGGGGTCATATCGCTGTCGAAGTCGTCGTTGCCCGAGGTAACCAATAGGTTGTACCAGGTGATGAGCTTCTTTACATCGTTGGGATATACACGATCACGATCAAAGTTAGGAACGAAAGTGCCAAAGAAGTCGAAAAGCTCCTCCTTGGAAGCCTTCTTTATATCCAGCTCCACCACGGCTCCGTTCTGCTTTGTTTTGAGAGCATTCAGCACATCACGAAGGGGCATATCGTCCTCCTCGGTGTACATGGAGATGTCTGCCAATGAAATTACCTTATCGTTGGCATAAACGGGTACTCTCTTCTTAGAGTCCTCCAGAGACTCTACTACCAGCATTCTGTTTCCACGGGAAACGAGCTTATACAATCCCGGTTTTCCGGAAATTGCCACAATTGTATTCAACATAGGGCTATACTTTTTATACTGTTTTCTTATTTCACGGTGCAAAGATAGGGAAAATATCCTAATTACGATGCACGTAAAGGTTTTTTATAGGGACAAAGTGCGCAAAAAGACGTGTATTTGTGCCTCAACATCGCTCTCTGCATTGTTTTGCAGGGTGTAGTGGGCACGCTTGCGTAGCTCCTCCACGGGGTACTGATGTGCCATGCGGGCTTGTATCTGCTCGGGGGTGGCTCCATCGCGGACGGTGGCTCGCTGTAGGCGCAGGGACTCGGGTGCATCTACCAGAAGAACCTTGTCTACCCGGGTGTCGAAGTGCGCTTCGTAAAGTATGGCGCATTCCATAAACACTACGGGGGCATCTTGCTCGCTGCTCCAACGGTCGAAGGCGTCGGCGACGGCGGGATGTACCACGGCGTTTATGCGGGCGGCGTGGGTGGCATCGGCAAAGAGATAGGCGGCTATGGCGGACTTGTTGAGGGTGCCGTCCGGTAAGTAGGCATCGGGCACAAGTACTTGTAAACGGTGACGGACGTCGGGACTGGAAAGCATCAGATGTTTGGCTTCGCTATCGCAATCGAATACGGGGTATCCTTGGCGGCGCAGCAGGTTGCATACGTAGCTCTTTCCGCTGCCTATGCCTCCGGTTACGCCTATCTTGAGGGGGTTATTCTTCGTCATCGCTTATGTCTTCTATAAGGAAATCGACCGACTCGGGTTCTATGCGCACATGGGATACGCCGTGGGGCAATGAGCGAAGTTCCAGACGACAACGGTTGTTGCTTTGCTTCAATAGGTCTTCGTAGCTGATGGCTATGACAAAGTCCTCGGTATCTACCTGGCGGAACTGTGACAGGGGTACCTGGAAGAGTACCTTTACACGTGCGGGGAAGGTTCGTAGTTGTTTGCTTGCGGGGAAGTTACGTCCTCGCACAGGTACCTCTACGGTCTTCTCGGTAAACATCTCTACGCGTACTTCGCCGGCAATGTGCGAGGGCACGAACTTGGCTCCTCGTACCGACTTGAACTCTACGTCGAAGGGGTAGTTCTCGGAGAGGTCGGTGAGTTGCTGCGGACGGGTGTGAGCGGCTACGATGGAGTCGGCATAGAGGTCGGCTGCATAGACCCAGACGGAGTCTCTTTCAAAGCGTATATCGGACACGCAGTACTGGGGTTTGGTTTCTATAGTACCGTCCCAAATCACGGGCACTTTCTTTTTTATTCCAAAGTTGTAGAATATCTCCATGGAGTCCGGATGGATGCCTGTAATGCGGCTACCGGGAAGGAGTTGCGAGGTGACAAGCTTCTGTAGGTCGCTATGATTCAGACGGATGCATTCGGACATCTCGGAGTAGTCGCTGAAATTTAATTTCAAGGGTTTTCTCTTTCCTACGTACATGGTGAGGAGATCCACTCCCTTTTCGTTGACGGTAACCCGGAGTTTGTTGGGGAGGTCCGATATGAGGACGACATTCTCGGGGATGTTCTGCCATTCCACGTCAAAGTCTACCTCGGCGGTTAGATTTTCATTCATTGTCTGCAAGAACCAAAAGAAGGCAGACATGAAGAGAAAGAACAAAAAGACCATAAAGTTCCTACCGAGCATATTCGATAGAAGCTTTAAGGTCTTTTCCGTATATTTTCCGATTTGCAGTTTCACCGCTTACTTCTGATTCTGTTGTTCGTTGCCGTTGTTGGCTTGAGCTGCAGCAGAGTCGGCAGCACTGGCAAAGACAGAATTCTTGTCTACGTCGATGACTACGCCCTTGGCAATCTCAATAGAGACGATGTTCTTTGCCTCGTCTATAGAACGTACACGACCGTAGATGCCGCCTGCGGTGATTACCGGAGTGCCCTGGGTCATGGAGTTACGGAAGTTCTGAATCTCCTTGTTACGCTTCTGCTGCGGACGAATCTGCAAGAAGTACATCACTGCGAACAAGGCAACAAGCATGAGCAGCATGGGCATCATACCTCCTGCACCGCCCTGTGCTTGCAATAAAATGGTTCCTAATGTCATAGTTATAATTTTTAATTAATGGTTTCTACTTCTTCTTGGCAGCCCCTTTGCCTTTCTTGGGTTCGGTCTTCTTCACCTTCTTCTCGGCTACGAGTTTCTTTACGATGGTGTCGAGCATACCGTTGATGTAGGCGGAACTGCGGGGTGTGCTGTAGACTTTGGCTATGTCGATGTACTCGTTGAAGGTTACATCCAGCGGAATATCCGGGAAGTTGATTACCTCGGCGAGGGCTACCTGCATGATGATGACATCCATGAGGGCAAGTCGACTAAAATCCCATCCTTCGCTGCTGTTCTCGGCCATGAGCTTACGCAGGAACTCTTCGTCCAGGAGAGTCTTGCGGAAGAGCTTGGAGGCAAACAGACGGTCGGAGTCGGACTCGTACATGGCCAGGAGTTTGGCTTTCTCGCCGTCCTTTTCTTCCATGCGCTTTACGGTCTTCATCACAAAGGAGTCTACGGTGTAGCGATCGTCGTTCCAGTAGAGGGATTTCTCCTCGAGGATTTGTTCCAAATCTACATTGCCGCATATAAACTTACGGTAGAGCAGTCGCCAGAACTCACGGTCTTCTTCGTAAGTGGTGGTGGCGAGGGCCATATACTTTTTACAGAACTCGGAGGCTATGACTTTGTCGTAGAGTCCACGGATGAACTTTTCTTCGTGACTCCAGTCTATGCCCAATTCTTCGCACTTTTCTGCCAGCTCCTTGTTGCGTTCGAGTTGGAGAATGAACTTATTGTGGATGAATCGTTCATTCACTTCGGCCTCGGTTTTGAGTCGGTCTGCACGGCTCTTTACCACATCAACTTTCACGTCGCCTACTTTCTTCAGCTCTACCATGAGTTGTAGGAGCATGATGTAGAGTTCGTACGACTTCTCCAAGCTGAACACCAATTCTGTCTCTGCTTCGTTCGGAGTTTTACCATCATTCTGATAGTAAGCATAGGTCATCTGCACAACCTTAAGTCTTATAATTTCGCGGTTTATCATAATTTCAACACGTTATTGCCTCATTTGGCTGTGCAAAAGTAGCTATTTTTCATCGAATATACCATTTTCTGTCCGTTTTTTTTGGAACTTTAAGAAAAAGTACGCAATTTTGAGGTCGAATACCTTATATAATTAATGATATGGAGGATAGAAAGATGAAACAGGAACAAGATTTACATGCTGTCTACTCACGTGAGTTGAAGGCGGGACGACGGATTTACTACTTCGATGTCAAGAAGACACAGCGGGGTGAGTTGTACTTGGTACTTACCGAGAGCAAGATGACGAGGAAGGCTCCTAACGAGGCGGGGGTGATTGAGAAACACCGTGTGATGATGTTTCCGGAGGACTTTGACCGACTGAAGAAGGAGATCTTGGATGCCATCGATTTCATAGAAAAAGCGGGTGGCAAGGAGGAGACTGCGGAGGAGGATGCGGAGGAGAACATCCTGCAATCGGGTCATGCCGGGGAAATAAAATTGGATATTGAGTTTTAATCTCTCTCTATTTATTTGGTGGGTTCAAAAAAAAGTTGTACCTTTGCACCCGCTTTAATGCATCAGAGCAGAGTGTGATGGTGATTAAGCAATTAAACTTAATGTAGAGTAACACATTTAAAAAGTAAATTATGAAAGAGATTAACGTAAAAGGTACCGTTAGAACCGACCTCGGCAAGAAGGCCGCTCGTAAGATTCGTAAGGAGAACGCAGTTCCCTGCAACCTCTATGGCGTAGACAAGGATGAGAAGGGTCTGCCCGTAGCAACCAGCTTCACTGCAACCAACGATGAGTTGCGTAAGCTTATCTACACTCCTAACATCTACACCGTAAACCTCACCATCGAGGGTAAGAAGGAGTGCAAGGCTGTTATGCGTGAGATTCAGTTCCACCCGGTAAAGGACAATGTTCTGCACGTTGACTTCTACGAGATTACTCCGGAGAAGCCTATCGTAATGGAGGTTCCTGTTAAGCTGAACGGTTTGGCAGAGGGTGTTAAGGCCGGTGGTAAGTTGGCGGCTTCTGTTCGCAAGCTGAAGGTTCTGGCTACTTACGACAAGATTCCTGAGGTTCTGAACATCGATGTTACCAACTTGGGTCTTGGTAAGACTATCAAGGTTGCCGAGCTGTCTTTCGAGGGCTTGGAGATTGTAACTCCGAAGGAGGTTGTTGTTTGCCAGGTTAAGATGACTCGTGCTGCTGCCGCTGCTGCTGCCGCTGCATCTAAGTAATCCTGACGGTACAATAAGCGTAACATACACTCACATACACGAGAGAGGTATTCTCACGGATGCGAGGTGGAAATATGGGTCGTCCAAAGGAGTCCTGCATGGGGCTTTGTAGGACGACCTTTTTATATAATTGATTACGGAAAGAAAATGAAATATTTAATTGTTGGACTGGGAAACATTGGGGATGAGTATGCTCGTACACGCCACAATATAGGTTTTATGGTGGTGGATGCGTTTGCTCGTGCTGCGGGGTTCTCATTCGAGGATAAGCGGTATGGCTTTGTGGCGCATACTCGGGTGAAGAATGCCGAGATGACTATCTTGAAACCGTCTACTTACATGAACTTGAGTGGCAATGCCGTTCGCTATTGGGCGCAGAAGGAGAACATCCCGGTGGAGAATATCTTGATTGTAGTGGACGACTTGGCACTGCCGGTGGGACAACTGCGCTTGAAACCGTCGGGTAGCGAGGCGGGACACAATGGACTGAAGAGTATCTCGGCACAACTGGGTACGCAGGCGTATCCGCGTTTGCGCTTTGGCATAGGGAATGATTTTCCTCGTGGCGGACAGGTGGACTTTGTGCTGGGTACGTTCCCGGAGGAGGATAAGAAGGTGGTGGACGAACGCATAGAGGTGGCTATCGAGATGATTAAGAGTTTCTGCCTTGCGGGGATACAAATCACCATGAATCAGTTTAATAAGAAATAGTTTGGGATATGGAAGCACGATTGGATAAGTGGTTGTGGGCTGCGCGTATCTTCAAGACGCGTACCATTGCGGCGGAGGCTTGCAAGAAGGGGCGTGTTACGGCTAAGGGGGTGACACTAAAGCCGTCGCGTACGGTAAAGGTGGGTGACATTATTGATGTTCGCAAACCGCCTATTACGTATTCGTTCCGGGTGAAGCAGGCTATTGAACATCGTGTGGGGGCGAAACTGGTGCCGGATGTGCTGGAGAATGTTACGGCTCCGGACCAGTATGAAATCTTGGAGATGAGCAAAATCAGTGGTTTCGTGAACCGTGCCAAGGGGGCGGGACGTCCTACGAAGAAGGATCGTCGCTCGTTGGACGATTTCACGGCGGGGGATTATTGCAGTGATTACGATGAGGATTTGGATGCTCCCTTCGACTTTGGCTTCATGGAGGAGGATGAGGAGGAATAAGACATAAAAAAAGGACTCGCAGTTCGGTTGTTTCCGTTGCGAGTCCTTTTTCATTTTATAAAACCATCTATGTACTGTTACTTTTTCTTGGATTCCGTTTTCTTGGTTTCGGAATCGAGTTCTACAACGTAGCTGCGCTTTATGCCGCTTGGGGTGATGGCACGCAACCACAGGGTGCGATCCTTGCTGCGGTTGGCTGCTTCTACCGCCTCTTCGAATTCGTCGACACTGCTTACTGCCTTATCATTTACCTGATAGATAATCAATCCCTTGGTGATGCCCTCGTCCATCATCTTACCTTTCTTGATGGCAGAGACCTCTACACCGCCGCTGATGCCGAGACGATTGCATTCGGTGGCTGAAACATCGCGAAGAGCTACGCCCAACTTATCTACCGTATCGTCGTTCTTGAGTACCTCGGTATTGCCTTGTGCATTCTTAAGGGTTACGGTGCAGGTATTGCTCTTCTTGTTACGCAGATAGGTTACCTTGGCTTTGTCTCCCGGCTGCAATACGCCGATGGCTTCCTGGAGTTCGCTCATCTTGGTGATGCGGTTGCCGTTGATTTCGGTTACGACATCGCCTTTCTTGAGTCCGGCTTCCTCGGCTGCACTGCCGTCGGAAACTTCGGATATGTACACGCCTTCGGTGGTGCCAAAGTCGGGGGCTTCGTTGCCTTTCTGCTTCTCGCTATCTATGTAGTTGGTGACATCGGTTCCGGAGATGCCCAGGAGGGCACGCTGGACGGTGCCAAACTGCTTGAGGTCGCTCACCACTTTCTTTACGATGGTGGTGGGAACGGCAAATCCGTATCCGGCATAGGAGCCTGTCTGTGAGTAGATCATGGAGTTGATACCTACCAATTCTCCGGCTGCGTTTACGAGTGCTCCACCGCTGTTGCCGCTGTTTATGGCTGCGTCGGTCTGGATAAAGCTTTGTATGCCGCTGGGGCTGTAGCCCAGGTTACGTGCCTTGGCACTGATGATGCCGGCGGTAACGGTAGAGGTGAGGTTGAAGGGGTTGCCTACGGCTATTACCCACTCTCCTACCTTCAGGGCGTTGCTGTCGCCCATGGGGAGTGATGGGAGGTCTTTTTCCTCTATCTTGATAAGGGCAAGGTCGGTGGCCTTGTCGGTGCCTATGATGCGACCTTTGTACTCACGATTGTCGTTGAGCTTTACCATAATCTCGTCGGCATTTTCCACCACGTGGTTGTTTGTCACGATGTAGCCGTTGGACTCTATAATCACACCACTGCCTGCGGCTTCGCGCTTGGGTGTCTGGATTTGACGGCGTTGGGTTCCACCGTTGCCACGACCAAAGAAGTCGCCAAAGAAATCTTGGAAGGGGTCGTAGGTTTCAACGGTTTGTGTCTTGCTGTTTTGGGTAACTCGTATGTACACCACGGCATTGATAGACTTTTCGGCTGCGTAGGTTAGGTCGACTAGTCCGCTCGGAGCGGCGGGAGTCGATGTGGTAGGCGCTGTGGTAACGGGAGTCGCTTGTGTGACCTGTGATGCGGCACGCGCCAGTGCCACATTCCCGATTAACGAAACACAGGTTGTACCTGTTGACACTACCAAGAGAGTAGTCATTAATACATTCTTTGTTTTTGCATTCATAATTTCCTTTTCCATTGGTTTGCGGGGTCAAAGTTATAAAGAGTTTCGATATGTTGTTCTCCGAAAGCCAACTTTTTGCTCCGGTTTAACAATGTTTATTTAAGAATTAACAGTGCTTATACTAGAGAGGGTGCTTATGTATGCCCTTTAGCATAGGGGATAGCACGAAAAACGGACTCAAACCGTAGGGTTCGAGTCCGTTGCATATTAGTTGACTGTTTGTTCAGTTCATTATCCACCAAAGTTATCGAAGCGAATCATATCGTCTTCTACGCCGAGTGAGTGGAGAAGGTCAAGCACAGTCTTTGCCATCATAGGAGGTCCGCAGAGGTAGTACTCGCAGTCTTCCGGTGCCTCGTGTGCCTTGAGGT
>CAYOKO010000092.1:0-8110 GCA_964404555.1 uncultured Bacteroidaceae bacterium
TTTTCCTTCGAATACGACGGTTGATTTTCCGTATCCGGTCATTGACTGTATCATATTTAACAAGTATTTAGTGCAAAGATACGTCTTTTATTTGAAAACTCTACATACTAATGATTTTTTTTATGTAATTTTGCACCGAATAAGTAAAGAATGAACGATTATGTCTTGCATACTACATATAGAAACGGGTACAAATGTGTGTTCCGTAGCCGTGAGTGAGGATGGTGCTGTCATCTTTCACAAGGAGTCTATGGACGGTCCTTCGCACGCAACGCTCTTGGGCGGTTTTGTAAAGGAAGCCCTCTCTTTTGCCGATAGTCATGCCATCCCTTTGGATGCTGTGGCTGTGAGTAAGGGACCCGGTAGCTACACCGGACTGCGCATCGGCGTGTCCATGGCAAAGGGTGTCTGCTATGGACAGAAGTTGAAGTTGATAGGAATCTCTACGCTCGAACTCTTGTGTGTCCCCGTGCTGCTTTATCACGAAGAGTTGCCCGAAGATGCGCTCCTCTGTCCCATGATAGATGCCCGACGAATGGAGGTCTACGCTGCTATCTATGATCGAGCTTTGCGTCCTGTCAAGGAGATATCTGCCGACATCATCGATGAAAACAGTTATCTGGAGTATCTAGAGAAGCACCCGGTCTACTTCTTTGGTAATGGGGCAGACAAGTGCCGCAGCAAGATAACTCATCCCAATGCACACTTCATAGAAGATGTGTATCCTTTGGCTAAGAATATGGCGCCTCTTGCCGAGCGAGCACACGCTCGTCAGCAGTTTGAGGATGTGGCCTATTTTGAACCGTTTTATTTAAAAGAATTTATCGCAACCCAATCAAAAAAGATATTGTAATGGATTACAACACGCAACGAAAGAAACTAGTCCTGCCGGAATATGGACGCGGGATTCAGAATATGGTCGATTACGCTGTCAGCATCGCCGATAAAGAGGAGCGTCAACAGTGCGCGAACACCATCATCAGTATCATGGGAAGTATGTTCCCGCATCTTCGGGACGTATCCGACTTTAACCATAAACTCTGGGATCATTTGGCTATCATGTCCGACTACAAGTTGGACATTGATTATCCGTATGAGATTATGCCTCATCAAAAGGATATAAAACCGGACCCCATGCCTTATCCCATGAAGCGTATCCGTAGTCGTCACTATGGTTACTATGTAGAAAATCTTCTTTCCGAACTGGAGAATATGGAGGATGGTGAGGAGAAGGATGCATTGACCGGTATGGTGGCAAATCTGATGAAAAATGACCTTTACTACTGGAACAATGATGCTGTAGATGAGGGTAAGATAGCATCGGACATTGCTCGCTATACGCATAATAAGGTGCATCTTGACTTGAATACTTTCGTCTTTGCACCCATCGTGCAGGAAAAGAGCGAATGTAGACAGGGGAAAGGTAAAAAGAAAAAAGGTAAATAATATATCCTTATATAAAGAGGTAAATGGCGACATTCGTAATCGAGGGTGGTTACCCGATTAAGGGCGTGATAACTCCGCAGGGGGCTAAGAATGAGGCTCTGCAGGTTATCTGTGCTACATTGCTTACGGGCGATAAGGTGCAAATACAAAATATTCCGGATATACAGGATGTAAACAACCTTATCCAGCTGCTATGCGATATAGGCGTGAAGGTGACACGGAACGGCAAGGGGGATTTTACTTTTCAGGCCGATGATGTGAACCTGGATTATCTGCAGAGTGTGGAGTTCCTAAACCGATGCAGCAAGCTGCGTGGAAGCGTCATGATGGTGGGACCGCTGTTGGCTCGCTTCGGTAAGGCACTTGTGAGTAAACCGGGCGGCGACAAGATAGGACGCCGACGCTTGGATACCCACTTCCTGGGATTGCGTAAATTGGGGGGAACCTTCAAGTACAACTCTGTGGACGGTATCTTTAGCATAGAGGCCGACCGACTTAAAGGTGCCTATATGTTGCTCGATGAGGCTTCCGTAACCGGAACTGCCAACATCTTGATGGCTGCTGTCTTGGCAGAGGGTACCACTACAATTTACAATGCGGCGTGCGAACCTTACATACAGCAGCTTTGCCATTTGCTTAACCACATGGGTGCCAATATCAGCGGTATCGCAAGCAACCTCCTCACGGTGGTTGGCGTGAAGGAACTGCATGGTGCAACGCATCGTTTGTTGCCCGATATGATTGAGGTGGGTAGCTTTATCGGTATGGCTGCTATGATAGGCGATGGACTGCGTATTAAGAATGTTTGCTACAATCAGTTGGGTATCATTCCCGAGGCTTTTCGCAGACTCGGGGTGGTGATAGAGCGTGAGGGGGACGACCTTTATATCCCTCGTCAGGAGCATTATCAGATAGATTCCTTTATCGATGGTTCCTTCATGACTCTGTCCGATGCCCCATGGCCGGGACTTACGCCCGACCTCCTGAGTGTACTCATTGTTGTAGCTACTCAAGCAAGAGGTAGCGTGCTTTTCCATCAGAAGATGTTCGAGAGTCGTCTCTTCTTTGTGGATAAACTCATCGATATGGGCGCACAAATCATTCTTTGTGACCCTCACCGGGCCGTCGTGGTGGGACACGATCATGCCATTCGCTTGCGTGGCGGACGAATGTCTTCTCCCGATATACGTGCCGGTATCGCACTGCTCATAGCTGCTCTTAGTGCCGATGGTGTGAGCCGTATCAGTAATGTGGAGCAGATTGATCGTGGATACGAGGATATAGAAAATAGATTACGTGCTCTGGGTGCACACATAACAAGAGAAAACGGATGATTAGAGAAACCGATATATATAAAATAGGTGTCATAGGAAAGGCACACGGTGTGAACGGGGAGGTGAACTTCCAGTTTACCGATGCTGTGTGGGACGATGTGGATGCCGACTATCTGGTACTCAAGATAGAGGGTATTCCGGTTCCTTTCTTCCTGGAGGAATATCGTTTCCGTTCCGACAGCACTGCTATTGTGAAGTTTGAGGATGTATCGACTGAAGCGGCTGCACGTGAATTGACGGGGGTGGAGGTCTACTTCCCTTACGCTTTGCGACCCGAGGGAGAGGCTGAGTACACTTGGGCTTATTTTGTGGGTTTCACCATCCAACTTACCGATGGACAGACCGTAGGAGTGGTGTCTGCTGTGGACGATTCCACTGTGAATACGCTCTTCGAAGTGGAGAGTGCCGACGGGAGAGAACATCTCATTCCGGCACAGGAGGCTTTTATAACCGAGATAGATCATGAGGAACGCATCATACACATGCAACTGCCTCAAGGATTGTTATCAATGGAGGATAGTGATGAATAATAAAGAAGGTATGAAGGGAATAGCTATATTGGGTTCTACCGGCAGTATCGGTACACAGGCTCTGAGTGTTATCAAAGAGCATCCTGACCTCTATGAGGCGGTGGTACTGACGGCGTATAACCAGGCGGATAAATTGATAGAACAGGCACGTGAGTTCCTGCCCGATAGCGTGGTGATAGCGAACGAGGTGCATTATAATAAGGTGAAGGAGGCACTGGCCGACCTTCCCATAAAGGTGTATACCGGTGCTCAATCGTTGTGCGAGGTGGTACAGAGTGAATCGGTAGATATGGTGCTCACTGCTATGGTGGGCTTTGCGGGATTGGCTCCGACTATGGCTGCCATTCGTGCTCATAAGACTATAGCTCTTGCTAATAAAGAAACATTGGTTGTTGCCGGTGAGTTGATAAGTGCTTTGGCACAGGAGAATAGAACGCCTATCCTTCCGGTGGATTCCGAGCATTCTGCTATCTTCCAGAGTTTGGTGGGTGAGGGTGATAACGAGATAGATAAAATAATCCTTACTGCCTCCGGAGGTCCGTTCCGTACGTTTACGCAGGAGCAGTTGGCTACTGTTACCAAGGCACAGGCATTGAAGCATCCCAATTGGGATATGGGTGCCAAGATTACCATCGATTCCGCTAGTATGATGAATAAGGGATTTGAGGTGATAGAAGCTAAGTGGTTGTTTGGCGTGGAAGCGAATCGTATACAGGTAGTGGTTCATCCACAGTCTGTTATCCACTCTGCCGTGCAGTTTGCCGATGGGGCTATAAAGGCACAGTTGGGCGTTCCCGATATGCGACTTCCTATCCAGTACGCCTTCTCCTATCCCGACCGACTGACATTGAGCGGTGAGCGATTGGACTTCTTCAAAATAGGTCAGTTTACCTTCGAGGAACCCGATTTAAAGCGTTTCCGCAACTTGGCACTTGCCTATGAGTCCATACACCAAGGTGGAAATATGCCTTGCATTGTCAATGCAGCCAACGAAATTGTAAACCGTGCTTTCCTGGAAGACCGTATCGGTTTTTTGCAGATGAGCGATGTGATAGAGCAAACTATGCAGCGAACAACCTTCATAAAGACACCGACTTACGAGGACTATCTCCGTACCGATGCCGAGGCACGTCGCATAGC
This sequence comes from uncultured Bacteroidaceae bacterium, assembly GCA_964404555.1. Lineage (GTDB taxonomy): Bacteria > Bacteroidota > Bacteroidia > Bacteroidales > Bacteroidaceae > CAZUTW01. Next base: position 4,451 of record CAYOKO010000092.1, read on the forward strand.
TGCCGAACTCTTTTAAGTAATACGTAATTTAATCGAAAAAAGAAAAATGGAAGAATTATTGATACGAGTGCTTCAGTTTCTTCTCTCTATATCGCTCTTAGTGGTATTGCACGAGGGAGGACACTTCTTCTTCTCCAAACTCTTCGGGGTGAAGGTGGATAAGTTCTACCTCTTCTTCGACCCTTATTTTTACCTCTTTAGCTCCAAACGTAGTCGTTGGTTTACTCGTTTGTTTCCCAAAATGAAGGATAAGGAAACCGACTATGGAATAGGTTGGCTGCCCTTGGGTGGCTACTGCAAGATAGCAGGTATGGTGGACGAGAGTATGGATACCGAACAGTTGGCATCCGAACCACAGCCCAATGAGTACCGTTCCCGTCCCGCATGGCAACGTTTCTTCATTATTGTAGGCGGTGTGTTGGTTAACTTCTTGGTAGCTATCGTCATTTATGCCATGATGCTCTACACCTGGGGCGAGTCCTACTACAATGTAAGCGATGTGAAACAAGGGTTTGCTTTCAATCAAACTGCTAAGGAAATGGGATTGCAGGACGGTGACTTGCTCCTGCGCACCGATAAGGAAGCGTTCGGTAAACTCAACGTAGGCGATATGCTTCGTAAGGTATCCGATGCCGAAACCATAACAGTACTGCGAGGTGGCAGAGAGGTAACCATCAGCAAACCGGAGGAGGTGAATCTTTTGAGCCTCTCCAAGGAGAATCCGCTGTTTTGTTCACCGTTGCTCCCTTGCAAGGTAGACAGCGTACTTCCGGATACTCCCGCAAAGAAAGCCGGATTGGTAAAGGGAGACTGCATTGTGGCACTGAACGGCGATACCGTAACGTCTTATAATGATTTTACAGTCAAAATCTTGGCGCTCTCCGATAAAGCTATCGATGCAACAGCAGCTGATAGCTTACGCCTTCGCCAAGCCACCGTTGTTGTGCAGCATATAAGTGGCGAACAAGACACCCTTTCTCTGCAACTCACTCCCGAGTTTAAATTGGGCTACATCAATACAACCCTTCTGGATATTGCTACTCCTACTACCCGCGAATACGGTTTCTTTGAAAGTATCCCTGCAGGTGTTAAGTTGGGATACAACACTTTGGCCTCTTACGTCAGCGACCTCCGTTACGTATTCTCTAAGGAGGGAGCCACTAGTCTCGGTGGTTTCGGAACCATCGCCAAGATATTTCCAACTAGTTGGGATTGGGAGGTATTCTGGTCTATGACCGCCTTCCTCAGCGTAATTTTGGGATTCATGAATATCATACCTATTCCTGCCCTAGATGGCGGTTATGCCTTCATGCTTATCATTGAGATGATTACTCGTAGAAAGGTAAGTGATAAGTGGGTTGGTTACCTCAACTACGTAGGCTTGTCACTATTGCTTCTGCTCATGTTATGGGCAAACATCAACGATGTTATTAGAGCCTTCTTTTGATAAAAAATGCTCTCCCTCAAATGGGAGAGCTATCTATATTTATGTTACAAAATAAAAACAAACAACGCTCACAAGCAGTGACTTGGAAGCATTTCGACCACAAAGGCTACTCATTGTTCCGTAGTCTGGGTCGCGAAGTACGTATCGGAACCCTCGCCGTATCTACCTTGGCGTTCACCCATGCGGGTGCCGTGGTGGTGCAGCAGAAGTCCGATGAAGTACGAAACACTCCCGAGCAAGGTGTTAACATGAGCGAGGTGGAGGTGACAGGAAGTCTCGCTCCATTGACAGCTAATCAGGCGGCACGTATTGTCAGCACGATTAGCCGCGAACAGATTGCGCAATCTTCTGCGCAGAGTGTCAACGATTTGTTGAAAACAGCCTTAGGCGTCGATGTCCGTCAGCGCGGAGGCTTTGGTGTACAGACGGACATCTCCATTGACGGTGGTACATTCGACCAGGTAACCATCCTTCTTAACGGTGTCAATATCAACAGTCCCCAATCCGGACACTTGACTGCCGACTTCCCGGTAGCTCTCTCGGATATTGAACGCATTGAAATCTTGGAAGGTGCCGCGTCTCGTAGTTTGGCGGGCAACAGTTTCAGCGGTGTTATAAACATAGTAACGCGTGCCGATGCTCAGAACAATGTCCAGATTGCAGCTGCCGGCGGTTCCTATGGAAGTGCCGATGCCGGTCTCTCCGGTACGTACCATTACCGTAATACCTCACATCAGCTTTCTTTGGGCTATAAACGTAGCGATGGTGGTACCGAGAACAGTGAGTTCGATAAGAAACGTTTGTTCTATCAAGGTGCTCTCACCTCCTCTCAAGTGGATTTGAGTTGGCAGGCGGGTTACTGCGCCCAGGACTATGGTGCCAACACTTTTTATTCCGGTGCCTATCCCAACCAGTACGAGGAGAACGATCGCTACTTCGCTTCCGTTAAGGCACAGACCAAAGGTTGGTTCCGTTTCGAACCTACCCTCTATTGGAATCGTTCCTATGATCATTTTCAGCTGATTCGCAACAGCTCTACAGGCGAGAACTTCAACCGTACCGATGTATATGGCTCACGCTTGAACGGCTCCTTCAACTGGATAGCCGGACGTACCTCTCTGGGTATGGAAGTGCGTAACGAGGGTATCCTTTCTCGCAACTTGGGACGTGATCTCGATGAGTCACAATATGTAAACATTCCGGGTGAAGACCTTCAGTACACCCGTAGCGATAGTCGTACCAATGTGAGTTATCACGTAGAGCACAATGTACTCTTGAATCGCTTCACCCTCTCTATGGGTGTAGTAGCCAATATGAATACGGCACTCGATAGCAAGTTCCGTTGGTACCCGGGCGTAGACCTTTCTTACCGTCCCGGTCACTCATGGCGTTTGTATGCTAGTTGGAACAAAGCCTTCCGCATGCCTACCTTCACCGATTTATATTATAAGACCGCAACCCACGAAGCAAATGCCGGACTGAAACCCGAGGTAACACAGAGTTTCATGGTAGGTTCCCGTTATTTCACCAATGGGTTCAGTGCTACTGTTCAAGGCTTCTATCATCGCGGTAGCGACATGATAGACTGGGTGATGTATACCGCAGACGATGTGTATCACTCTACCAACTTCCGTCTGAATAACTACGGAATAGAAGGACGTGCCGAAGTTGACTTCCCCGCCCTTTTGGGTGAGAAGTCTTTCCTGCGCAATCTAACCGTAGGTTACACCTATATGTATCAAGATCGAAAGGATGACGTAGAAATCTACAAGAGCAACTACGCCTTGGAATATCTACGTCATAAGTTTACCGCCTCCTTGACGCATGGCATTTTCTCTCGTTTGAGTGCTTCTTGGGACTTCCGTTGGCAAGACCGTATGGGTAGTTACATCGTCTATACCGATCATAAATCCACCGGAACCCTAAAGGGATATAAACCTTATGGAGTACTCGACTTAAAGATTCAGTGGACAGCCCCCACATACACCTTGTATGTAAGTGGAAACAACATCCTCGATGCTACCTACTACGACTACGGCAATGTACCGCAGCCCGGCATCTGGATTATGGCAGGAGGAACCTTCCGCATCAATCTGTAGTAGACCTTTATATATAGAACTGCGAAGGGGCAAACACATCACGTGTTCGCCCCTTCATTCAATTCTGACCATTTATACATACACTGTTGTTTATTCTTGATGTAATATTGTATC
>CAYOKO010000093.1:0-8074 GCA_964404555.1 uncultured Bacteroidaceae bacterium
AGAATCTTAGCCTTCTGGAATACCTCGATAGCTTCCGGAGTAGAAGGCATATTAGCACCCTCGGATACAGCGATAACACCGTTAGCAACCAAAGCCTTAGCAGCCTCGCCGTTGATCTCGTTCTGGGTAGCGGACGGAAGAGCGATATCTGCCTTCTCGGTCCATGGCTTAGCACCCTCTACATACTTAACACCCTCGAACTCCTCGGCATACTCCTTGATACGTCCACGATAGAGGTTCTTGAGCTCCATGATGTAGTCGAGCTTCTTGCGATCGATACCGTTCGGGTCGTAGATATAACCGTTGGAATCGCTCATAGTAAGCACCTTACCACCCAACTGAAGTACCTTCTCTGCGGTATATTGTGCTACGTTACCGGAACCGGAGATAAGAACAGACTTACCCTTCAAGTCCTCGATACCATACTTATTCTTCAACATCTCCATCAAGAAGTAAACGTTACCGTAACCGGTAGCCTCGGGACGAATCTTAGAACCGCCGAAGGACATACCCTTACCGGTCAAAACGCCGCTAAACTCGTGACGCAACTTCTTGTACTGGCCGAACATGAAACCAACCTCACGTCCACCTACGCCGATATCACCTGCCGGTACATCGACATCGGGACCGATGTGACGCTCCAACTCTGTCATGAATGCCTGGCAGAAACGCATAACCTCGGCATCGCTCTTACCGCGCGGAGAGAAGTCGGAACCTCCCTTAGCACCACCCATAGGCAGTGTGGTAAGTGAATTCTTGAAGGTCTGCTCGAATGCCAAGAACTTCAAGATACCCAAGTTTACAGAGCTGTGGAAACGGATACCGCCTTTGTACGGGCCAATGGCGTTGTTGTGCTGTACACGGTAACCCATGTTGGTACGAATGTTACCCTGGTCGTCCATCCAAGAGACACGGAAACTGATAACGCGATCCGGAATACAGAGGCGCTCGATAAGGTTCACCTTCTCAAATTCGGGGTGCTTGTTGTACTCCTCCTCAATGGTAGAGAGCACCTCTTCTACTGCCTGAATGTACTCGGGTTCATTCGGGAAGCGTCTTTTCAAATCTTCTACAACTTGCGCTGCTTTCATAATTGATTGTCTTTAAAATTTAAGTAATACTATTCTGGGTGCAAAATTAGTGATAATTTTTAAACCCACAAACAAAAAGTAAGTAAAACTGCGTTTTTTGTTAGAATTTTCTTTAAAATCGACGGTTTTTGTTTGTAAACGTTATATTTATTCATTTTAAATAGATTTTTGTCAGATAACGCATGAACGCTCTTGTAAAACATACCCGGACGGGGTTTTGTTTACAAGAGCGTTCTGTTTGCTGTGTACACCTTATTATATTATAAGCCTAGTTCTTGCTTGAGGAAGGGGGCGGTTACATTGTTGGTGGTCATGGCTACCTCCTCGGGGGTACCGCAGGCGGTTATGGTTCCGCCGTTGCGTCCGCCTTCGGGACCTAGGTCTATGATGTAGTCGGCACTCTTTATTACATCCATATTGTGTTCTATCACTACCATGGTGTTTCCCTTGTCTACCAGTCGGTTGATGACGGAGAGGAGCACACGGATGTCGTCGAAGTGCAGTCCGGTGGTGGGTTCGTCCAGTACGTATAGGGTGTTTCCGGTGTCGCGACGTGAGAGTTCGGAGGCTAGTTTCACTCGCTGACTTTCACCGCCGGAGAGTGTGGTGCTGGGTTGACCCAACTTGACATACCCCAACCCTACCTCATCGAGAACCTTGATTTTGTTGACGATATTGGGCACATTCTCAAAGAATTCCACCGCCTGACTGATGGTCATATCCAGAACATCGGCTATGCTCTTTCCCTTGAAGCGCACCTCGAGTGTCTCACGGTTGTATCGCTTACCGCCACAAGCCTCGCAGGGGACTAGTACGTCGGGCAGGAAATTCATCTCGATGCTCTTGTATCCGTTGCCCTTGCACTCTTCGCATCGTCCGCCGGAGACATTGAAGGAGAAGCGTCCGGGTTTGTAGCCGCGAATCTTGGCCTCGGGCAGATTGACAAACAGACTGCGTATATCGGAGAAGACACCGGTGTAGGTGGCGGGATTGGAACGTGGGGTTCTGCCCAGTGGAGACTGGTCTACGCACACCACCTTGTCTATATGCTCCAGTCCTTCGATGGAGGTATAGGCCAACGGTTCTTGCAGCGAACGGTAAAAATGCTGTGACAGAATGGGATAGAGTGTGTCGTTTATCAACGTGGACTTACCGCTGCCGGAGACTCCGGTGACGCAAATAAACGTACCCAACGGGAAGCGGGCATTCACGCCTTTGAGGTTGTTGCCCGTGGCGCCCTTTATTTCCAGGAAGTTACCGTTTCCTTTTCGTCGCTCGGTGGGGACAGGAATCCGGGTTTCGCCGTTGAGATACTGTGCGGTGAGTGTATGACTCTTGAGCATCTCCTGCGGCGTGCCTTGAAAGACCACCTCGCCTCCGTGGCGTCCGGCACGTGGACCTATATCTACTATGTAGTCGCTCTCCAGCATGATGTCCTTGTCGTGCTCTACCACGATGACGGAGTTGCCTATGTCGCGGAGGCTCTTCAGGGAGCGAATGAGTCGTACGTTGTCACGCTGATGCAGTCCTATGCTCGGTTCGTCGAGGATGTAGAGGACATTCACCAGCTGACTTCCTATCTGGGTAGCCAGACGAATGCGTTGACTCTCACCGCCGGACAGTGATATGGAACTGCGATTCAGGGAGAGATAGTCCAGTCCTACGTCCAGGAGGAACTGTAGTCTGTTGTCTATCTCCTTGAGAATCTCGGGAGCTATCTTGCGCTGACGACTGTTCAACTTGTCGGGCAACTGCTGCAACCATGTCTTCAACTCGCTGATATCCATGGCAGACAGCTGCGCTATATTCTTATCGGCTATGCGGAAATGGAGCGCCTCCTTGTTCAGTCTGTCCCCATGACACTCCGGACAGGTGCAGGTAGAAGTGTAATTCTCGATACGCTTGGAGGTTCCGTCGTCCGAGTCTCCGCCCATGCTCAGGAAAGCCAATACACCATCGAAGGTGGTGTAGAAATCGCTCGTCATGCTGACGACACCTCCGGCAATGTGCAGACGCTGCGTGGAGCCGTGCAGCACCTCCTCCAGAACCTCGTCCGGAATGTCGCAGACGGGGGTGGTCAACTTCAGGTCGTACAGCGCAAGCAAAGCTTCTATCTGCTTAAACACCAATATCTGGCGAGCCTTTCCCAGCGGCTCTATGGCACCGTCGCGGATGGAGAGTTTGGGGTTGGGTATCAGCTTCTCCTTGTCCACTACCTCTATCACACCCAGACCCTTACAGCACTCGCAATAGCCCATGGGAGAGTTGAAGGAGAAATTGTGCGGAGCAGGATCGCGATACGCCAATCCGGTTACGGGGCACATCAGTCGCTTACTGTAGTGACGCACCTCCTCGGTATCGGCATCGTAGATCATGGCAAGTCCGCTACCCAGTCGCATGGCGGTAGCTACACTCTGCCTCAGGCGTGTAAGCTCACGCTCGTCCACACGCAATTTATCTACCACCACCTCTATGGAGTGGTTGCGGTATCTATCCAACTTCATGCCGGGTTCCAACTCGCAGATGTTTCCGTCCACACGAACGTAGATGTACCCCTTCTTGCGCACATTCTCGAAGAGATCGCGATAGTGACCCTTACGATTCTTTACGAGAGGAGCAAGCAAAATAATCTTTCTACCCTGATAATCACGCTGTATAAGCTCTATGATCATATCCTCGGTATAGCGCACCATCTTCTCGCCGGAGAGGTAGGAATAGGCCTCCCCTGCCCGGGCATAGAGTAGGCGCAGGAAGTCGTATATCTCGGTGGTGGTTCCCACGGTGGAACGGGGGTTCTTATTGGTGGTCTTCTGCTCTATGCTGATAACCGGACTCAAGCCCGTAATCTTGTCCACATCGGGGCGTTGCAGGTTGCCCAGGAAGTTGCGTGCATAGGCCGAAAAGGTTTCTATATAACGGCGCTGCCCCTCGGCAAAGATGGTATCGAATGCCAAGGACGACTTACCGCTTCCGCTCAGTCCCGTAATCACGGTGAGGCTGTTGCGCGGAATCACCACGTCTATATTCTTTAAGTTGTGCCGACGAGCACCGTAGACACATATCTTGTCAGATTCTGCTCCCATATTCATTCTCCTTATATTTTATCATAACCTACTCTGTACACCTTTTCTATATTAGTAATCGGACGATGAGGAGGAGGATTTCTCCGTATATCCGGTTAACACATTGACATCCTTACGAATATTGTAAACCACCCCATCGGCTCCACGAGCCTTTACGATAACGAAGTAGACACCGTCCTTCACCACCTTGCCGTTGTAGGTTCCGTCCCATCCGCCGTCTATATCGGTCCACTCGTAGAGTTTATTGCCCCACCTGTTCAGGATGACGGCACGGAACTCGGTGATACTCTGGTAGGAATCCTTCATGACACGAAAAACATCGTTTATGCCGTCGCCGTTGGGCGAGAAGGCATTGGGAACCTTCAAGGTAGAGGGTTGCACTATCACGGTAAAGGGATCCAAAGTTGTCTCCTCGGCATCCCCCTTATAGGTGACCGCCAGTACCACATAGAACGTACCGGACTGCGTAAAGGTGTACTCCTCGGTAGCGCCATCGGCAACGTTAAGGTAACGGTGATCTATCAGGGGAGCATCGGTCATGCTCTGGTAGTATATCTTCCAGTTGAGATACGACACACGCTCCTCCAGACGGTCGAACACAGCCTCAAAGCGAATGGTCTTGGGAGCCGACATGGAATAGGGAGAATCCAGGGTATCCGGTTCCGCCTCGTCCGTTTCCAGGACAGCGATAATCTCGTCATCGGCCTGCAGGGTTGCAAAGGGCCAACAGGTAAGCATGAGCAGCAAACTCACGTATAGTAATTTCTTCATAAGCGGCAATAATAGTATTTCCAAACTGCAAATTTAGTGTTTCCCGCCGAATTAACCACCCTTTTTCGCAACTTTTTTGCATCCCATAGGGAGAAATTCACATAAAAAATCGTACCTTTGTGCTCGATTCGTTCCCGGAGGGTGTGCCGGAAGGATGCCGCCGGAATGCTATTATGCTATAACATAGAACTATGATGAAATCTTTTTATACACTACTGACGGTCTTGGTGCTGTCTCTCTTTTCGCTTACGTTGTCGGCTCAGAGTTCCCGATTTACCCATACGGTGAAGGGGGGCGAGACGCTTACTTCCATTGCTACCATGTACGGTACGAGCGTACAGCGGATTCTGCAACTCAATCCGGGGGTCACGGAGTTGATCCATGCGGGCGACGAACTGAACATCCCTCGTGAGGCGGAAAACAAGGGGAACATCACGTACCATACCATAGCGGCGGGCGAAACGCTCTACCGCATCACCAAACTTTATTCCGTTACGGCCGAGGAACTTTGCAAGGCGAACCCGGGACTGTCGGCGGAGAACTTCAAGGTGGGGACGGTTATCGTGATACCGGAGGCGAACAAGCAGATTGTATCGGCTGCGCAGAACAAGCAACAGCAGTACAGTAACGGCAAGGGTATAAAGAAGATACACAAGGTAAAGAGCAAGGAGACGGTCTATGGCATTGCTCACAAATATAACATCTCGCAGGAGGAGCTGGAGGATGCGAATCCGCAGATGAGACAGGAGGGGTTTGTGCTTAAGAAGGGAATGGAACTGTACATTCCGGAGCTTTCCCGACACGAGAAGGCGCCTAGCAATTCGGAGCTTTTCAAACGTGCGAGTGCCAAGAATTCTACGGCGGGAAAGGGACATATTAATATGGTGGTGCTCCTACCCTTCGAGGATAAAAGTGCGGGCAGCCGTATGGTGGAGTTCTACCGGGGTATGCTGCTGGCGGTGGAACAGACCAAGCGGAACGGTATCTCGGTGGATGTGTATGCGCTCGATAGTAAGAGCAACATCAATACGCTCTTGAGCGACCCGTGCATGGCAAAGGCGGATGTTATCTTTGCACCGCCTTCGGCAGACCAGGTGGGGGTGCTGTCCGACTTCTCCAAGCGACAGGGCATCAGCCTTGTGGTTCCCTTCACCAGCAAGGGGAACGAGGTGTACTCCAATCCGTACCTCTTCATGGTGAACGCTCCGTCGCACTACCTGAATGCCAGCATCTCTCACGAGGTGGTTTCCAGATACAGTGCTGCCAACATCATCTTTATAGATGCCGAGGGCAAGGCGGATAAGAAGGATTTCATAAAAGAACTCTCCGGAACCTTTGCGGCTAAGGGGGTGCAGACGCGCACGGTGACGCTTTCCGACAACGATGCACAATGGGGGGCTGCGCTGAACAATACACGTACCAACATTCTCATTCCGAATGCCGAGAATAAGGAGGCGTTGCTCAAGATTCTGCCCAAGATGGAGAAGCTGCGCAAGGCGCATCCGGAGGTGGAGGTGCATCTCTTTGGCTATCCCGACTGGCAGGCTTTTTCGGCACAGAAGGAGGCATTGCATAAATCGGACGCTTACATAGCATCCTATTATTATACAACGGCATACGACCTGCAATCCATGAACTCTACCTTCACCCGGTGGTTTGGTGCGCCCATGCAGAACTATCTTCCGCGCTACGGTCTCTTTGGGTACGACCTGGCGTTGTACTTCCTGCGTGCCATCTCTGTGTACGGCTGCCACCCGGACGAGAGTCAGCTGCGCAGCGTAACGCCGCCTCTCAAGCTCATGCGGTTCGGATTCTCACGTGTAAGCAACTTCGGCGGATTCGTAAACAAACAGATACGCTTGGTAAACTATGCCGAGGATGGCAACATGGTTGAGTTAAAGTAAAAAAAGAAAGATTATGAACATACGGAAAATCTACATACTATTGGTCGCCATGGCGGCTGTCTTTACGGCAAATGCACAGGTGGGAGAACGCCGCACCGACTTTGCCGTGGGTGTAAACGGGGGTGCGGTGATAAGCACTCAGGACTTCAACCCTACCGTTGCCACTAAGTTCAAAACGGGGAAGACGGCGGGTATTACGCTGCGTTACACCAGCGAGAAATACTTCTCCATGGTATGTGCCCTGCAGGGGGAGGTGAACTACACGCAACTGGGATGGGGCGAAGACTTCGAGGATGTTGATGCCAGCTACGAGCGCACCCTGAACTACGTGCAGATACCCCTGTTTGCCCGTCTGGGTTGGGGCAAGGAGCAGCGTGGTTGTATGTTCTACTTCCTGGCGGGTCCCACCATAGGGTTCTTCCTGAATGAAAGCACGAAAAGCGATGGCAATATATCCAAGCTGACGGGTCACCAAGAGCAACACGATATGCCGGTAGAGAAGAAGTTCGACTACGGCATCACCGCCGGACTGGGCTTTGAGCTGAACACCAAGATAGGTCACTTTGGCGTGGATGCCCGCTACTACTACGGACTGTCCGACATCTATGGCAACAGCAAGAAAGATACCTTTGGACGCTCTGCCAACGGCGGAATTGTAGCCAAACTTACCTATCTTGTTGACCTTGTGAAGACAAAATAAATCATTTTTCCTAAAAATCACCACCAAAAGGGTGTCACTATGCCATTTTTTTTGTAGATTTGTGGAGAAATAAACAACTAATACTTCAAGACAATATGATGCAATTAAGAACACGTATTTTGAGCAGTATGGCCACATCGGCCTTGGCTCTAAGTCTGCTCTTTGCTGCACCCACGCAATCGGTGGCGAAAAGCAGCGATACGTTTGAGGTTGGAAAGGGTACGTTCCTCATGAACGGCAAACCTTTCATTATTAAAGCGGCCGAGGTACACTACCCCCGCATACCGAGAGCCTACTGGGATCAGCGCATCAAGATGTGCAAATCTCTGGGTATGAACACTCTCTGTGTGTATGTCTTCTGGAACATACACGAGCAGAAGGAGGGTGAGTTCAACTTTACGGACAACAACGACCTGCGTGCCTTCATCAAGTTGGCACAGAAGAACGGTATGTACGTTATAGTACGTCCGGGTCCTTACGTTTGTGCCGAGTGGGAAATGGGCGGTCTGCCTTGGTGGTTGCTCA
>CAYOKO010000094.1:0-7939 GCA_964404555.1 uncultured Bacteroidaceae bacterium
GTGAACGAGGAACAACTCGTCATTACTGCCAAGACCAAGGTGAAGGCAGAAAATGCTAAGCGTCCCAAGATGGTGGATGTGGACTATACCTATCCGCTCAACGAACTGAAGTATACCAAATACCTCATCTCGTTTAAATAAGAAAAAAATAAAAAATAGATATATGGCTAAAAAAGAAACAATAAGCTTGATTGACACGTTCTCCGAATTTAAGGAGACGAAGAACATCGGACGCACCACCTTGGTGAGTGTGCTGGAGGAGAGTTTTCGTAGCGTTATCGCCAAGATGTTTGGCAGCGATGACAACTATAACGTCATCGTAAACCCGGAGAAGGGAGACTTGGAAATCTACCGCAACCGTATTGTGGTGGCCGACGATGAGGTACAGGATGAGAACCGCGAGATTAAACTTACGGATGCTCAAAAGATTGATGCCGACTATGAGCTGGGCGAGGAGGTAAGTGAATCTGTAGACTTTGCCAAGTTCGGTCGCCGTGCCATCTTGACGCTGCGCCAAACACTTGCCAGCAAACTTCTGGAACTGGAGCACGATAGCCTCTACAACAAGTATAAGGATCGTGTAGGCGAGGTGATTGGTGCCGAGGTTTACCAGATTTGGAAAAAGGAGATGCTGTTGGTAGACGATGAGAACAACGAACTCATCCTCCCCAAGTCCGAGCAGATTCCTTCCGACCGCTACCGTAAGGGCGAAACCGCTCGTGCCGTAGTGCTGCGTGTGGACAACACCAACAACAACCCGAAGATTATCTTGAGCCGTACCTCTCCCGTCTTCCTGCAGCGTCTGTTGGAGGCTGAGGTTCCCGAAATCAACGACGGTTTGATTACCATCCGCAAGATTGCACGTATCCCGGGCGAAAGAGCCAAGATTGCCGTAGAGAGCTACGATGACCGCATCGACCCGGTAGGAGCCTGCGTGGGTGTAAAGGGTAGCCGTGTACACGGCATCGTTCGTGAGTTGCGCGGTGAGAACATCGATGTGGTAACATGGACTGCCAACCCTATGTTGTTCATTAAGCGTGCATTGAGTCCTGCTACCGTAAGCAGTATCAATATAGACGAGGAGACACGCAAGGCCGAGGTTTACCTCAAGCCGGACCAGGTATCTCTCGCCATCGGTAAGGGCGGTTTGAACATCAAACTGGCAAGTATGCTTACCGAGTACACCATAGACGTATTCCGCGAATTGGGCGAGGAGGAGAACGAAGATATCTACCTCGACGAGTTCAAGGATGAGATTGACGCATGGGTTATCGATGCCATCAAGTCTATCGGTTTGGAGACTGCCAAAGCAGTACTGGAGACACCAAAGGAGATCTTGGTGGAGCGTGCCGACCTGGAGGAGAGCACTGTAGATGAGGTCCTGAGCATACTCGCAGCCGAGTTTGACCAGGAGGGCAACTACCCTGCCGAAGAGGGTGAGGAAGCTGCCGAGGAGAATGAGAGTGCAGGTGATGAGGAAGCTCCCGCAGAGGACGATGCTACCGAGGAGGAGGCTATCGAAGAGGATACTACGGAGAGCGAGGCAGCTACCGAGGAGCCAAGCGCAGAGGCGGAAGCTGAGGATATAGAGAACGAAGAACAGAATTAACGGAAAAAGCAGGAATAAGAGAATATGAGTATAAGACTGAATAAAGTTACGCAGGAACTGAATGTAGGAATACAGACTCTGGTCGACTTCCTGCAGAAGAAGGGGTTCGCTGAGGTAAAAGCCGACCCTAACTTTAAAATTACCGAAGAACAATATAAGATTCTGAACAAAGAGTTCGGTGTAGATCGTACGCTTCGCAACGAGGCGGACAAGATGCTCATGGGTCGTCAAAACAAAAATAAAAAACAGACGGTTTCCATCGAGCCGGACACCAACGAGATTAAAACGGAAGTACCTGCAAATTCAAAACCTAAGTTTAAAACAGTGGGTAAAATAGATTTAGATTCGGTTGGCAAACCGCAAGAAAAGAATACGGCAGAACAGCCGGTAGTGGCAACGACTGCTGCAGAGGCATCGCAGAAGACCGAGAAGCCGCAGAACTCCCAAAACGGACAGAAAAAACCGGAGGTGGAGTTGGTGGAAAAGGATGGTGTATTCCATGTAAAACCATCGGCAGAGGCGGCTCTCAAGTTCAAGACGGTTGGTAAAATCGACTTGGATGCCATCAACCAAAGTACACGTCCGAAGAAAAAAACCGGTAAGGATGCTCGTAACCAGAACGGTAAGCAGGGCAACAACGGTAACAACGGAAACGGTAACAACAATGGCAATAACGGAAACGGTAACGGCCAGAAGAAGAAACGTCAACGTATTGCCGGTGGCGAACGTGTAGATGTGAACTCGGTTACACAGCAACAGAACCAGAGTAAGAACAAAAATAAGAATGGCAACGGTGGTAACAATAACAACAACCACGGTGGCAACAATAATAATAACAACAATAAGAACCAGCAGAACAACGCTGCACAGGCGAACAACAAAAAGAATCGTCACAAGCAAAAGAACCAACCCGCACAGAAGGTAGAGGTAAGCGACGAGGATGTAGCAAAGCAGGTTAAGGAGACACTGGCACGACTCACCGGCAAGAACAAGGTTACCGGTAAGGCTGCCAAGTATCGCCGCGACAAGCGCGATGCCGTTCGCGACCGTATGGAGCGTCAGGAGAACGAGGAGGCAGCAGAAAGCAAGGTGCTGAAGCTCACCGAGTTTGTAACCGCCAATGAGTTGGCTGCCATGATGGATATTCCTGTAACACAGGTCATCGGTACTTGTATGAGTATCGGTATGATGGTATCCATCAACCAGCGTATGGATGCCGAAACCATCAACCTGGTGGCAGAGGAGTTCGGTTACACCACCGAATATGTTAGCGCCGAAGTTTCCGAGGCTGTAGAAGAGGAGGTAGACGATGTGGACGATTTGGAACCACGCGCTCCGATTGTTACCGTAATGGGTCACGTAGACCACGGTAAGACCTCATTGTTGGACTACATCCGCAAGGCAAATGTAATTGCCGGTGAGGCGGGTGGTATCACCCAGCACATCGGTGCATACAACGTGAAGTTGGAAGATGGACGTCACATCACCTTCCTGGATACCCCGGGTCACGAAGCATTTACCGCCATGCGTGCTCGTGGTGCTCAGGCAACCGATATCGCCATCATCATCATCGCAGCAGACGACGGCATCATGCCACAGACCGAGGAGGCTATCAACCATGCGGCAGCTGCCAATGTGCCCATCGTATTCGCCATCAACAAGATTGATAAACCGGGTGCCAATCCGGACAAGATAAAAGAGGGACTCTCCCAACTCAACTATCTGGTGGAGGAATGGGGTGGTAAGTACCAGAGCCAGGAGATTAGTGCCAAGAAGGGTACGGGCGTTTCCGAACTGTTGGAAAAGGTGCTGCTGGAGGCAGAGATGCTGGAATTGAAGGCAAACCCCAACCGCAAGGCTACAGGTACCATCATAGAATCCTCTCTCGACAAGGGACGAGGCTACGTGGCTACCGTGCTGCTTAACAACGGTACCCTGCACGTAGGCGATGTACTGTTGGCAGGAACCAACTACGGACGTGTGAAGGCTCTGTTCAACGAGCGTAACCAACGCATCCAGAAGATTGGTCCGTCCGAGGCGGCTACCGTCCTGGGACTCAACGGTGCTCCGCAGGCAGGTGATGCCATCCACGTAATGGATAGTGAGCAAGAAGCTCGCGAGATTGCCAACAAACGTGAACAGTTACAACGTGAGCAGGGACTGAGAACTCAACAGCGTCTAACACTCGACGAGATTGGTCGTCGTATCGCACTGGGTAGCTTTAAGGAGTTGAACGTAATTGTGAAGGGTGACGTAGACGGTTCTATCGAAGCGTTGAGCGACTCCCTCATCAAACTCTCTACCGAGAAGATTGTGGTCAACGTCATCAGCAAGGGTGTAGGACAGATTTCCGAGAACGATGTCACCATGGCAGCAGCGTCCGATGCAGTCATCATCGGTTTCCAGGTTCGTCCGTCTCTCCAAGCACGTAAGCTGGCAGAACAGCAGGGTGTAGACATCCGTCTGTACTCCATCATCTACGATGCCATCGAGGAGGTTAAGTCCGCCATGGAGGGTATGTTGGAGCCTGTCTTCAAGGAGGAGATTACAGCAACCCTCGAGGTTCGCCAGGTTTACCACATCAGCAAGGTGGGTGTCGTAGCCGGTGCATACGTAGTGGACGGCAAGGTACACCGCACCGACAAAGCACGCTTGGTTCGCGACGGTATTGTGGTACACGAGGGTGATATCAGCGCACTGAAACGTTTCAAGGACGATGTCAAGGAGGTTACAACCAACTTCGAGTGCGGTATCAGTCTAGTGAACTGCAACGACATACGCGAAGGCGATATGATCGAGACCTATCAGCAAGTTGCTGTTAAACAGAAACTGTAAATAAACAGTTAGACGATGATAGATGTTATAATCTTAGCAGTGATGCTCTACGCTGTGTACAAGGGCTGGACAACCGGTCTGATAGCACAGGTAGCATCGCTGGTGGGATATCTGGTGGGGCTCACCATAGCATGGTCGTGCTACGGTCGCCTTGCCAACTATCTGGCTCCGCACTTGGGCTCCACGGGGTTCGGAGTGTCGGCTCTGGCCTTTCTACTCATCCTGATAGCAGTGCCGGTAGCACTGGGCATTGCGGCAAACATCATCACCAAGGCAGTGGACATAATGTGTCTGGGATGGCTCAACCGCATAGCAGGTGCCGTGGTTGCATTTTTTAAGTACACCCTCTTTCTTGGGTGCATACTATTGGTACTCAACGCACTGCACATACTGGGCGAGGAAGGTAAAGCCAAATCGCAGCTCTATACCCCCATTACCATAGTATGGGGTAATATATGGCACAATGCATTGGGATGTACAGATGCCGGTACGGAAACGGAGACAGATAGCGACACAATTAAATAAGGTTTATGGAGGAACAGAACACGTTTGTGCGGAGTGTAGCGGAAAAGAAGTATGAACACGGATTCACTACCGACGTACAAACTGAAATTATAGACAAAGGCCTCAACGAGGAGGTGGTTCGACTTATCTCTCAAAAGAAGGGCGAACCGGAGTGGATGCTGGACTTCCGCTTGAAGGCTTTTCGCTATTGGCTCACACAGCAACAGCCGGAATGGGGACACCTCAAGATGCCGGTGATTGACTATCAAGCCATCTCCTACTATGCAGACCCCACGGCGGGTGCTAAGAAGAAGGAGGAGAATAAGGAATTGGATCCGGAACTCATGAAGACGTTCGAGAAACTAGGCATCCCCTTGGAGGAGCGCCTGGCACTGAGCGGTACGGCCGTGGATGCCGTCATGGACTCGGTTTCGGTGAAGACCACATTTAAGGAAAAACTTTCGGAGAAGGGTGTCATCTTCTGTTCTATCAGCGAGGCAATTAAGGAGCACCCGGATTTGGTAAAACAATACTTGGGATCGGTAGTTCCCTACCGCGACAACTTCTTTGCAGCGCTCAATTCGGCGGTGTTTAGCGACGGGTCGTTCGTCTACATCCCCAAAGGAGTACGCTGCCCCATGGAATTGAGCACCTACTTCCGCATCAACGCCCGCAACACGGGTCAGTTTGAGCGCACCCTTATTATTGCCGATGACGATGCGTATGTATCTTATCTAGAGGGATGTACCGCCCCCATGCGCGACGAGAATCAATTGCACGCAGCCATTGTGGAGATTGTAGTAAACGAGCGGGCAGAAGTGAAGTACAGCACCGTACAAAACTGGTATCCGGGCGATGCCGAGGGTAAGGGTGGTGTACTCAACCTGGTAACCAAGCGCGGTCATCTGCGTGGTGCCTACAGCAAATTGTCGTGGACGCAAGTGGAAACGGGTAGTGCCATCACCTGGAAGTACCCCAGTTGTATTCTCACGGGCGACCATTCGCAAGCGGAGTTCTACAGCGTGGCAGTGACCAACAACTTCCAGCAGGCGGACACCGGTACCAAGATGATTCATATAGGCAAAGATACCAAGAGTACTATTATAAGTAAAGGTATATCCGCCGGCAAGAGTCAAAACTCCTACCGCGGACTGGTCAAAGTATCCGCCAAGGCGGACGGAGCACGCAACTACAGCTCCTGCGACTCCCTGTTGCTGGGCAGCAAGTGCGGTGCACACACCTTCCCGTATATGGATGTCAACAACGATACCGCCGTAGTGGAGCACGAGGCCACCACCAGCAAGATATCCGAGGAGCAACTCTTCTACTGCAACCAGCGCGGCATCGGCACCGAAGAAGCCATAGGACTCATAGTCAACGGATATGCAAAAGACGTAATCAACAAACTGCCCATGGAGTTTGCGGTAGAAGCACAAAAGCTCTTGTCCGTCTCCCTGGAGGGTTCTGTAGGATAAATATAGAGATAACAGATTATGCTAGAGATAAAGAACTTACATGCCACTATCAATGGCAAAGAGATATTGAAGGGAGTGAATCTTACCATTCGCGACGGTGAGGTACACGCACTCATGGGTACCAACGGTGCGGGTAAGAGTACGTTGAGCAACGTGATTGTGGGACATCCGGCCTACGAGGTGACGGAGGGTAGCATCGTGTTCAACGGCAAGGACCTCTTGCAACTGAAACCGGAGGAGCGTGCGCACGAGGGTATCTTCCTGTCGTTCCAACAGCCGGTGGAGATTCCGGGTGTGAGCATGGTGAACTTCATGCGTGCGGCGGTGAACGCACAGCGTAAATATAGGGGAGAGGAACCTATCAGTGCTACGGAATTCCTGAAGTTGATGCGCGAAAAGCGTAAGATTGTGGATTTGGACAACAAGTTGACCAACCGTTCGGTCAACGAAGGATTCAGCGGTGGCGAGAAGAAGCGTAACGAGATTTTCCAGATGGCTATGCTGGAACCCTCCTTCTGCATTCTGGACGAGACAGATTCCGGTCTCGATGTCGATGCTCTGCGCATCGTGGCAGAAGGGTTCAACACCCTGCGCAAGGAGAACACCTCCGCCATGGTGATTACCCACTATCAGCGTCTGCTGGATTATCTGAAGCCGGATATCATCCACGTATTGCTCGACGGACGCATCGTGAAGACCGCCGGACCGGAGTTGGCACAAGAGATTGAGGAGCGTGGCTTCGACTGGATTAAGGAGGAGATAGCCTCTCGTGAAGCATAACGGGGCAACGAAAGGAGGAAAGAAGTGAGAAATTCGGAACAACAATATATCGACCTCTACCGGGAGCACAAGGCACTGATTAACGAACACAGTGCTCCGGTGATGAACGCTCTGCGCGAAGAAGCGTTCGAACGCTTTGTGCAGTCCGGTTTTCCAACCCGCAAGGTGGAGCGCTATAAGTACACCGATGTGCAGGAGGCGTTTGCACCCGACTACGGGTTGAACCTATCGCGCATAAACATTCCGGTGAATCCATACGATGTTTTCTCGTGCGATGTGCCCAACCTGAGTACGCAGCTGTACTTTGTCATCAACGATGTTTTCTACGATAAGATACTCCCCAAGGCTACACTGCCGCAAGGAGTCATGGTCTGTTCGCTCCGCCAGGCGGCACTGTCGCACCCGGAATTGGTAGCAAAGTACTACGGCGGATTGGCGAACAAGCAGGATGCCATAGCCTGTCTCAACACCTTTCTGGCACAAGACGGTCTCTTTGTCTATGTGCCGCAGGGAGTACAGATAGAGAAACCGTTGCAGATTATCAACATACTACGCTCCGATGTAGAACTCATGGTGAACCGTCGCATCCTGGTGGTAGCCGAGGAGGGTGTCACCTGTACCCTACTCTTCTGCGACCACACGGAGGACGACCGCAGCTTCCTCACCACCCAAGTGATGGAAGTGTATGCGGGCAAGGATAGCAACGTACACATCTACGAATTGGAGGAGACCAACG
>CAYOKO010000095.1:0-3277 GCA_964404555.1 uncultured Bacteroidaceae bacterium
AGATCCACGTCCTCGGCTGGAAGACCGTACAACAGAATGTAACGCTCGAATAAACCATATTCTTTTGAGAAAATAATTTCCCCCTTCCCCGCCACAGCAATGTAGCGGGGAAGGATTTCCTAAAAAAATAAGCACGCATGTATCCAACCCTAGCACGCATAGGAACCCTCACCACCCTGCTGACCCTCCTCTCCTGCAGCACATCCAGCACCGAGAGCGACGACTGGGAAACAGCAGACGTAGTCAACGTAGCCTT
The DNA here is from genome assembly GCA_964404555.1 of uncultured Bacteroidaceae bacterium. Lineage (GTDB taxonomy): Bacteria > Bacteroidota > Bacteroidia > Bacteroidales > Bacteroidaceae > CAZUTW01. Next base: position 257 of record CAYOKO010000095.1, read on the forward strand.
CAAGCTCTCCGTCTACGAAGGAGGAACCCGCAGCGGCAACGACACAAACAACAGCGACGACACAAGCAGTGCCAACGTAACCGAAGGACCCACCTGGGGAGATACATACACCAACGAAACCCTCTACTACGATGCCGCCATAGACCCATCCACCGTAAAAGTTTACCTCACCGACGAAACAGGAACCTCCATACTCACAGACATCACCCCACTAATCTGCTACAAAGAAGAAGGAGAAGACAACCTATACACCTACTACGGATACGCCGGAAAAGCCGCCTTCAACACCCTCAAGAACGGCACCACCCTGCGCTGCATGGTCACCGCCAACGCCACATCCGCCACCTACTCCCTTACCGACCTACCGGACGGAGACACCAAAGACAACGAAGAACTCTATATCCCCATGTGGGGCGTAGGCTCCTTCACACTAGACCAATCCACCCGCAACCAAACCGTGGAAGAGATAGCCCTACTGCGCGCCGCCGTCAAATGCCGCGTAAAACTCAGCGAAGAAATGAGCCAAAGCTACACCCTGAGCAACGTAACACTGCACCCCGCCATCGCCACAGGACACGTCTACCCCACCGGATACAACCAAGTATCGGCCACCGAAGACCTCTACTTCCTGAAAGACGACGACAGCAAAGACCTCTACGGCTTCCACCCCTACGACGAAGCCATTGACACCCTACTCACCCAATCCTTCCTGGAAGACCCCTCCAACACCGACACCACCCCAACCGCATGGATCGCCTACTTTCCGGAATACACCAACAACGAAACCAACCCCATCTACATATCGCTAAGCCTCAACAAAGGCACCACAACCACCACACACACCATAGCCTTCAAGGACTACGACAACGATGCCCTCTACACCGACCTCATGCGCAACCACCTCTACGACTTCACCATCACAGGCATAGGACGCAGCATGGACCTCACCCTAGAAGTGAGCGACTGGAGCACACCCAACATGAAATGGGATCTCACGAAAGAACTCTCTACAGAATCCATCCGGTGGGTAGAAGACACCTACTCCACCGTAGACCAAAGCGAGAAAACCGTCACCGTACTAAGCGGCGTAGCAGCCACGGGAAACTTCCACATTCAGACCCCCGTAGGCGTCACCTGGTACGCCACACTCACCTCCGAAGACTACCGTCCCTTTGTCTTTGTCGATGCCGCAGGCAACGAAGGCACCACCGTCACATCGGGCGAGATAGACGGCACCTCCCCCTCCACCCTGCGCATCAAAGCCACCACCCCCAACAACACCCTCCAGCACAAAGCCACCCTTACCTTATATATAGAATACAAGGACGGCACCACCCGTAAAGTAGAAGAGTTGAGCGGATGGACCATTATTCAAACCCTTTAGCCGATGAGAAAGATTCTACCTATACCAGCACTCCTTGCCCTATTCATCCTACTGTTCACCGCCTGTTTCCACGACGATGTTTGGCTCGACGACGACTCCACCCCGGAACCCGGTACTGCGACGTTAACGCTGCAGAGCAGCAACATGACGGTAACCACAACACGTGCCGATGATACCGACGACACCGACCCGGAGTACTACATGGGCACCACATACCTGTTCTTCTACACCGATACCACCCAGGCATCCATCTACACACGGAGCCTGAACGTAAACAGCTACAACAAGAAGAATATCCACTGGGTAATCACGGACGACGAGGTGTCGACCCTCTTCCCCGGTACCGCCACGGAGTGTACGGTGTATGCCGTGTCCAACGTCCCCTCGGGGAGCATCACGGAGAAGACGCAATACACACTCAGCCAACTCCGCCAGATAGCTCTCTCCACCGACTTTAGCAAGACGCTCACAGCCGGTGCCTTTGCCATGGACGGCAAGGGAACCCTCACACTGGATCGCACCAACATGACCCTTAGCGGAGAGGTAACCATGGAACGTGCCCTGGCTAAAATCTCCATGGAGCTGAACATAGCAAGCTCCATCGAGGTGACGGAGGGGGACGAAACGGTGGTTTATGAACCGGAGTTGAAAACGGAAGAGGGCAAAAGCGCCCTCACTTCAACTCTCTGCAACAGTGTTACAAACGGTCTGCTGAACGGAAGTCTGTCAGCATCCAAGCGTAAGTACACTACCCTTTCTGCTACCTACGAACCGGACACACTCTACAACGAGGAGACGGGTGCAAACTCCATAGTCTACACCCAAGCGCCCTACTACTCCTATCCCAACGAATGGGCGGTGAGCTACGAGGACAACGACAATCCCTACCTCAAGCTGACAATGGCGTGGAGGAAGTCGGGAGAGAGTGCATACACCACCTACTACTATCGGCTACCGTTGAACGATGCCGCCACTCAGGTGGTGCGCAATCATCACTACCTCATAAAGCTGACGGTGGGTATGCTGGGAACCACCGACCCTAACAATCCGCTGTTGCTGACAGCCAGCAACTACGAGATTCTGGACTGGGGATACACCGGTGAGGAGGGGGAGAGCATCAGCGCGAGCATAGACGATTGCCACTTCTTGGTGGCTGAGGATAAGGAGTTTACCATCTACAACGAGGATGAACTGACCTTTTCCTATAACACGTGTTACAAGTTGGAGGGGGTGTATCTTACCGCCGTTTCCTACGAGTCCACCAAACTTACCGACAGCAGTGGCAACCCGCAAACGGTGTATCTCTACAACACCACTTACAACAGTTCCAAACGCAGCTACAGCGAGGTGACGAACTATACGGACAATGACAAAAGTGCTCAAAGTTCCTACAGCACTGTGGTGAGCAATCTCAAGTCGCTCATCAATGCGGGGAGCATAGCGACCTTCGTAACGGAATATGACGATGGTAACATTCCCACGGGCGAAGGCACCGTCACGTTCAACGCTCCGGTGAATAGTACGGCGAACCTGGTGTATCGTCCCCTCACCTATACCCTTGTGCTTGCAAACAGCAGCGACCATCAAGACCTTCGACAGACGGTGAAGATTACGCAGTATCCGTCTAAGTATGTGGA
>CAYOKO010000095.1:3377-6227 GCA_964404555.1 uncultured Bacteroidaceae bacterium
GTTCGCTGCGTCTACGACCTATGGTACTGGCAAGACGGTGATGAAAAGACCCATCAGCAGAAGCCGGTAAACAAGTATTACCCCTACCCCACCCGACACTAAACAGATAGCCGAATGAAAAATTTTATCTATACCTTATATATAATAGTGCTCACCCTACTCGCAAGTTGTAGCGAAAGCACCATCGACACACTCCTCTCCACCACCAACGAAGAAGAGGGAACACCCTTCACCATCTCCTTTAACATGGAGATACCCACCGAGGCATCCCCCACCGCAACACGTGCATTCGGAGAAGAGTCGGCCTTCAACGCCGACAACGCCACCATCACACTGCTGGCATTCGACGAGAACCACAAACTCACCAACATCTACCACGGAGAATATCTGGAAAGCAGCGGCACCAGCTACACATACAAAGTAACACTCCGAACCACCGACAAGAAACGAATCTTCCACGTCATCGTCAGCGACGAAGCATTTACCCCCGGCGATGACATCTACGGTTTCGAAAGCGAAATCTTCAACCACCCCTCAGCCGTAGTAAAGAACGGAAACGCCGCCTACTGGGCACGCTTCGAAGTAAACAACGTGCAGAACACCTCCAACTCCGAAATCACCTCCGCCCTGCAACACGTACAACTGGTACGCAACTTCTGCAAGATAGAGTTGACCCTCGGCAGTGCCATCACCAACACACTTAAAGATGTAAAATGGGGACTCGCCAATGTCCCTACCCAAGGAAGCATAGCCCCCTACATCAGCGGCGAAGCGTTTGCCAACTACATAACCCCAAGCGGCACATCGGCCTCCTATACCACCCTGGAAAAGGAGCAAGGCTACTATGGACACATCCCCCGCACAAGCAACAGTTTCTACAGCGTCACCAGCGTAAGCAGCAACAACGACATCACATGGGTCGACAAAGACACCCCCATCTACTGCTACGAAAACGAAGGCTCGTCACGCGACGAAAACTGGAAAGAAACCTCCATTTTTATCTGTGGAACCAATACCGAAACCAACGCCGTTGTCTACTATCGCATCTCCATAGTAGACCCCGACAACAACTACGAACCGTTCGATCTCCTGCGTAACATAGTGTACAACATAGAGATAGAAAGACTAACCTCCACCGGATATTCCTCAGCAGCCGAGGCATGGAACCGTCCGGCAGGTAATAACCTCTCCGGCTCCACCCACACCGCAGCCTACCCCATCATCACCATCAACAAAGCGGCACTGCGTGTGGAATACGTCAAGAAATACATCCTTTCGCCGGATCCATTCACCATGTATTATCGGTATGTAGAGGACGTATCGACAACTACGGACGATGAATACGAGGCGTCCAACGACAAAGTATTACTGGTATGTGGCACCGACACGCTGGAGCAGGGGAAGGAATATCCCAATTATGCGTTTAAGAGTTTCTCCATTGCCAACGAGGATTACAATACGAATTACCGCCAGATAACCTTCACGCCGAACCCCATTACGAGCGAAAGTGCCGTGACCACTGCGATGCGTGTGGGAGTGGAAGGCAAACCGGAGTTGTATCGAAACATCACCTTCTACCTGCGTCAACGTTACCTGCTGAAGAGTATGTCTATCACGAAGGGAGACGACGACAACTCCTTTGTCCTTGGGCTAAAGGTTCCGGCGAACCTGCCGGACGAACTGTTTCCGCTGGAGTTCACATTGGAGACCTATCCGGTGTGTATCTATGCAGATGTAAGCAGTGGTACGGTAATGAATACGGAGTGTACATCGACCTCCATCTTTACGGACGAGGAGAAGGATGATGCAACGTTCCAGTTCCTGCGACGCATCACGAAGTCGGACTTCTCGGCACTGGAGAGTGTAGACGGTTATCGCACCATAAATTTCTATTTCAGGTTCAATGGCGTGGCACTGGAGACGGGAACAAATTCGGTATTGTTCGGCATATACAACGAATCCTTCTCGGCCGACCCGGAAGCAGACAGAAATGAGAGTACCCCCTCGGCATTCAAAAAATCGTTCACGGTTACGAAGGAAAGTACAGACGCCTATACGGTAGAATAATTGCGCGCATTTAGCACTCGGATTCCGCAGGAACATCCCGCATATTCCTACGGAATCTCTACCCTAATTGCGGGCAATTACAACGCTCATTGCCCGCAGATATTTTTCCGATTTTCGGACAACGGCAAAAGTACTACTAGTAAAAGGATTTTTTTATACTGAGTTTTGGTTCAGTTTCTATAGGACTAAGAGCTGTTTTCCTATAGGATTTCACCTCGTTTTCTACTAGAAAAAAAAGTAAACTCTATAGAGAAATGGGAGCGAAACAAGTACACACCGCTACGAAACGCCGAAGTCAACCGCAACAGATACGGAATCCGGTGAAGGGTATAGACTTTTTAACAGCTGAAAGGAAGGACAGTCCCTCACTCCCTCTCCTCAGCCCGGTTTTACCGAAAACCCTTCAAACCTTCACCATCTGCCTTAATTACACTGATTTTATGACTATTACAGGTGAATGATTTGCTTTCACCTCCCTTCAGCTTTTTGCGCCGTTTCCTTCACTTTGGGCATTTGTTAAGAAGTCTATACCCTTCATACTCTTTGATAATGTGTGCTTTAAATAGTCACGAAACATTCTCCTTCACCATACCGTACCTTCACTGTAAAAATCATACACTTAACGAACAAAAGATTATAATTCCGTAGGCAGTCCGGTAGAGGTTGCGTGGAAGCACGTGGAAGTAACCCGGAAATAGCGTGGAAGTAACCTACTACTTCCACAGCGCTGAAAGACAACGTAATACAGTATTCCGTGGAAGTGTGGAAGCAAAATCATAAAAA
>CAYOKO010000095.1:6327-7879 GCA_964404555.1 uncultured Bacteroidaceae bacterium
ATCTATGAGGCGGATATACAACTCCTGCATCTCCTCCGAGATGAAACTCTTCCGGATGAAATCTTGCCAAGCGGGAACAACCTTCTCGAACCTTTCGAATACCTCGGCGCAGATCCTCTCACTCAGTCCCGATTCAATCATTGCCTCCAAGAAGTTTTGGCGAGTAAACTTGCGCTTTCGGCCACAGAGCGTTAACGCCAACTCCTCCGTATCCTCCGGGAGTACCAGCGCTGTTGATAACAAGTCGTATGCGGGGGTCAATCGGTAGTCTTTGCCGTTGGGTGAAAAAAGCGAATAGTTCTTAAGATGCATATCGGCATTCCCTACAATCCATGAAAACACAACTTGCTCCCAGTATCTTATCATATCGACTTCCGGAAGGGCACTATATTGCGCTATAGTCTTTGCTATGCGTTCGTGCGAACCCTTATATTTATCTTCCGTGAGACGTTCCGTCAATTGGCACATATCCTCCATAGCCAACTTCTCGCCTTCTGCGGTACGGTCTATGCGGCGGGTGATATAGCATAGCTCACCATCGCTGAAACGAATAAGAGCATGGGGAACCACTTCTATCCCTGCCAGTTCTGCCAGATGCATCGTCAAATCCTCCAGCTCAGGAAGCATCGGATAGGTATCGGTTTGCGGTTTCAAGATGTACCTACCCCACAGTCCCACAATGGTAAAACGCTTCGGTGTGCGGCTCATGCGATTAAAGTCCAACGACAATTTGGGTTGCACACCGGTAAGGGTTGTTTGGGAACGAATTACCTGTTGGGCAAGTTCCTGTAGTTCCGTGCGAGCGTAAGGCAACTCCGGTGCTACCGGCTCGCCGAAAATTTTATTGCTACACACTGAATGGTAGTCTACCTCCCCGTCTGCCAACGGTTCGTAGCAGTATAGGCATCGGTTACACATCGTCGTCCTCCTTTCTTGTAATATCTTGTACACTAACCGCCCCGATACAATCTTTGCAGCAAGCCAACAGCAGTCCCATACGGTCACGGCTATCGAGTTTCCAGTTCTTCTCGGCAACATCGAGGAGCCATCCTTCCGGTATCAATCCGTCAAAAAACGGAAACATAACATTGCTGCGATAGGGCTTGTGTGACAACGGCAGTGTAAGGCTCACCGCCACGGCGCCCGTTGTATTGACATAAGCCTCATCGTAGACAAAGAGGTAGCCGTCGGCATCTTCCGAGAGTGTGCCGACGCGTATATTTCCGAAGAAGATTGCTGCTTGTTTCATTCGCAGCCCTCCGTTATGATACCTCCCGCAACCCGCTGACACTCTGCACCGGGCAGGTTAATTATTTGACGTACTTCATCCATATTCTTTATTGGATTAACGTATGCAAAGTTAGATATTTTTCCGGAATCTGTGCATTCTAGAAGAAGAGAAACTAAAAAAATAGATTCTTACCTATCAGTTTTTCCCATTATTTCTTGCACAGAACAACAAAAAGCACCATATTTGCACTGTGGAAAGTGCACAGGAGTACAGAATGTGCACTTTTCACAGTGCAAATTAAAGGAAGGACGTATGGATATT
>CAYOKO010000096.1:0-7711 GCA_964404555.1 uncultured Bacteroidaceae bacterium
AAAGAATCCCATACTTATTCTGCCTTTATCTCTTTAGTATTGCTTTAAATCTTATATATCAGCTTTATGCCTTTTCAAAATAGTTGTGGATGGCTGTATCGTAATGGCTGCTCACGCCAAAAGCACGGGTTGCGAAAGCACGACGCTCTTCTATCTCTGTTTGTGCGCCTTTCTTATCCAGAATCTCCTGCAACATAGCGTACTCTGCCTTGCTTGGAACAATCACAACATCGTTGAAGTTCTTAGCACCGGCACGAATCAGCGAGATACCGCCTATATCAATCTTCTCGATAATGTCCGCCTCACTTGCGCCACTGGCTACGGTAGCCTCGAAGGGATACAAATCCACAATAACCAAGTCTATTGCAGGTATCTCGTACTGCTGCATCTGCTGTACGTCACCTTCCAAACCGCGACGTCCCAAGATGCCACCGAAGATTTTGGGATGCAACGTCTTAACACGTCCACCCAAGATACTGGGATATGTGGTAATATCCTCAACCTTTTCACACGGGTAACCCAGTCCTTCTATAAACTGTTGTGTACCACCGGTAGAGAGGAATGTAACGCCTTCCTCGTGCAACTTTGCCAGCAAATTTTCCAATCCATCCTTGTGGAATACGGAAATCAAAGCGGTCTTTATTTTCCTTGTTTCTGCCATAATCCTGATAAACCTTATTGTTTGAGGGTGCAAAGTTATAAAAAAAAGGGATTATATCCGCAGAAAAACAAGACAAAAAACGATAGAATAAAAAAAAAGTATTTAAGATTGCTCTTAAACACTTTCACAACACAACAAACATCCAACAAAAGTTTGGAACTTTATGGTAGCGAGAAAGGGACTTGAACCCTTGACCTTCGGATTATGAATCCGACGCTCTAACCGGCTGAGCTATCTCGCCATCGCTGATTTGCGGGTGCAAAGGTAGACATTATTTTTATACCAGCCAAACATTTCGGACACTTTTTCGCAAAAAAGTTGATTTTTTCGACCATTTCATCTCTTCACATTATATATAATATAGGGGCTTTTTCCACAACTTGAATAAATAATAAAGCTTTTCTTTGCTCTTATGCCTTTTTTATACTAACTTTGCACACGAATTAAAAATTAACTGGAGGACATACGGAAACAAATACATAGAATCGGGATGATAAAGAAACTGGATCTTTTTGTCGTTAAGGCGTTCTGTCTGCTTTTTAGCGGTACATTCTGCGTCTGTTTGTTTGTATTCCTTATGCAACTTACGTGGCGCTACATGGAGGAGTTGATTGGTAAAGGACTCTCGCTCGATGTATTGGCGAAGTTCTACAATTATGCAGCCCTGACGCTTATTCCGGAATCCCTACCGTTAGCTATTCTATTGGCAGGACTCATGACCTTCGGTAACTTTGGGGAACGATTGGAATTACTTTCCATGAAAGCAGCGGGTATTCCGCTTACTACGATTTTCCGTCCCCTCATCATTCTGTGCTTGCTGTTTACAGGAACATCCTTCTACTTCCAGAATGTAACGGCACCGCATGCACAAACAAAGCTGATTCTTCTCACTTACTCCATGAAGCAGAAATCCCCGGAACTGGAGATTCCGGAGGGGGTGTTCTACAATAATATCCCCGGATTCAATATTTATGTTCAGAAGAAGGATGTTAATACAGGTATGCTCTATGGCGTAATGATATATCGCAACTCCGAGAATACCGCCAACACGGAAATTGTACTAGCGGATTCGGCACGTATGCAGACTACGGCAGACAAGTCGCACCTAAAACTTACGCTCTACAACGGAGAACGTTTCCGTAATATGCAAACGCAACGGGGAGCTTTATCCAATGCCAACGTGCCGTATATGCGAGAGAGTTTCATAAAGGAGGTGGACATCTTGACGTTCGATAATGCCTTCAACATGGCGAGCGACGACTTGATGGATGGTGACCCGCGCTCTATGAATATGTTGGAGATTCGAGAAAATGTAGATAAGATTAATGCTCGATACGACAGCATAGGACAGACCTATCTCAAGGATTTGAACGTCCGACTGCGCCGTGCGGAAAACGAGCAGACGGCACAAAACGTCCTACCGGCAGAGATAAATATAGAATCGGGTACCACAGGATGGGTAAGAAGCTCTACCTCGTCGACTGAAACGGTTACCGTCAATGGAGTTGCCGAAACTTCGGCAAAAGATTCAACCCCGGCAGAAGTTATCGCGCCAAAGAACACTAGGACAAAAGTTGCCGACACACAAGCAAAAACAACCGCTGCAAAAGCTCCGTCGAAAGACAAGCAGGTGGTTGCCAAGAAAGAAGTAGTTGCGATAAATACCGATAGCATATTGGGAACACTCAGCATAGACCAGAGACTCACCCTTGTATCCAACGCACTAAGCAAGGTGCAGTCCTCTCGTTCCGACTTGGAGTTCAAAGCCATGAACACCCAAGATGCCGATGCCGCAATACGTCGCCACTGGATTGAGTGGAACAAGAAGATAACCCACTCCATCTCCTGCATTATCTTCTTCTTCATCGGTGCCTCTTTGGGTGCCATTGTAGGAAAGGGTGGTTTGGGACTTCCGGTCATCATTTCGGTAATCTTCTACATATTATATTTTATTGTAGATATCACAGGTACCAAGATGGTACGTGCCGGCGAGTGGTCCATCTGGTTCGGAATGTGGATAAGCACCTTCATGCTGCTACCGGTAGCCATATTCCTCACCTATAAAGCCAACAGCGATTCTGCCATCTTCAATACAGACGGTTACCGTTTGTTCTTCGCCAAGGTGATGGGGTTACGCAGTTCTCGCCACCTGGTACGTAAGGAGTTTTCTCTACAAGACCCCGATCTGGACGCAGCCAAGGTGGAGATGGAGGGACTGTCGGCAGCGTGTGCCACCTACCTCAAGGAACACAAGCTACTCAAATGGCCCAGCTACATACGCTTGTTCTTCAAGAACGAAGACGATACAGCCATAGAAATGCTCAGCGAGCGACTGGAGCAACACATAGAACACATGGCAGACAGTCGCGATGCTCGTTTGGTGGCACGCCTCAACAACTACCCCGTGCTCTCCGAACGTGCCCACACACGTCCCTTCCACAGTTATAAGTGGAACCGTCTGTGCGGCGTCATCCTCCCCCTGGGCATTGTGTTATACATACGAATCATACGTTTCCGCATCCGCCTATACCGCGATTTAAAGCAGATACAGCGAACAAACCGGGAACTTCAAGAATATATAGAGAAGAATAGTACAGTAGATTAAAAAGAAAAGATATATGGGAAATTTTGCACTCAACACCATTGAGGAGGCGATAGCAGACTTCCGAGAAGGGAAATTTGTCATAGTTGTGGACGATGAGGATCGCGAGAACGAAGGCGACTTCATCACAGCAGCCGAAACCATAACCCCCGAGAAGGTCAACTTCATGTTACAAAACGGGCGAGGTGTCCTGTGCGCTCCTATCACCATCTCACGATGCAAGGAGCTGGGGCTGCCACACCAGGTAGACGATAACACCTCTATGCTGGGTACACCGTTTACCATCACCATAGATAAGTTGGACGGATGCACTACCGGTGTATCCGCAGCCGACCGTGCCGCCACCATCCGTGCACTTGCCGATGGTAGCAGCACCCCCAAGACCTTTGGTAGACCGGGGCACATCAGTCCGCTCTACGCACAAGACAATGGTGTGTTGCAACGCTCCGGTCACACAGAGGCAGGTGTCGATATGGCACGTTTGGCAGGTTTGCAACCGGCAGCAGCACTCATCGAAATACTGAATCCCGATGGAACCATGGCACGTATGCCACAGTTGCAAGAGGTTTCCAAGAAGTTTGGCATCAAGATTATCACCATTAAGGATCTTATTGCCTACCGTCTACAAAAGGAGACATTGGTAGAGCGTGGTCCGGAGGTAGATATGCCCACCGCTTACGGACACTTCCGCGACATCACCTTCCGCCAGTTGGATAACGGACTGGAGCACGTAGCACTCATCAAGGGAAGCTGGGAACCGGACGAACCGGTATTGGTGCGCGTACACTCCTCCTGTGTTACCGGCGATATCTTTGGCAGCCAACGCTGCGACTGCGGCGAACAGCTGCACCGATCCATGCGTATGGTCGAAGAGGAAGGCAAAGGCATTATACTCTATATGAATCAGGAAGGACGCGGTATCGGACTTTTCAACAAGATGAAAGCCTATAAGTTACAAGAAGAGGGAGAAGACACGGTAGACGCCAACCTCCATCTGGGCTTCAAAGCCGATGAGCGCAACTACGGTGTAGGCGCACAGATTCTGCGAATGCTGGGCGTACGCAAGATTCGTCTGCTCACCAACAACCCTCTCAAACGTGTAGGTCTTGAAGCATACGGACTCGAAATCACCGAGAACGTAGGCATAGAGATTACCCCCACCCCCTACAACGAACGATACCTGCGCACCAAGAAGGATCGCATGGGACACCTACTCCACCTAAACAAGTAATTTTCGAACATATTTTAATATAAATCGTTATGAAACAGTTATCAGACCGTTTGAACAGACTTTCACCGTCTGCAACATTAGCCATGTCCCAAAAGAGTAGTGAACTCAAGGCTCAAGGCATCGACATCATCAACATGAGTGTAGGTGAGCCCGATTTCAACACACCGGACCACATCAAGGAGGCTGCACACAAGGCTATCGACGAGAACTTCTCTCGTTACTCACCCGTTCCGGGTTATCCCGAACTCAAGAACGCCATCGTTGCCAAGTTGAAGAACGAGAATCATCTGGACTACTCCGCAGCACAGATTCTGTGCTCCAACGGTGCGAAGCAGTCGGTCTGCAACACCATCATGGCGGTGGTAAATGCGGGCGACGAGGTAATTATCCCGGCTCCCTACTGGGTAAGCTACCCGCAGATGGTGCTCTTGGCAGAGGGTACTCCTGTGTTTGTAGAGGCAGAGATTGAGCAGGATTTCAAGATTACCCCGGCTCAGTTGGAAGCTGCTATCACCCCGAAGACTCGTGCTCTCATCCTTTGCTCCCCGAGCAACCCTACCGGTTCCGTTTACTCCAAGGAGGAGTTGGCTGCATTGGCAGAGGTTCTCAAGAAGCATGAGCGTGTTATCGTCATTGCCGATGAGATTTACGAGCACATCAACTATGTAGGCAAGCATGAGAGCATCGCACAGTTCCCGGAGATGAAGGAGCGTACCGTTATCATCAACGGTGTGTCCAAGGCGTATGCCATGACCGGATGGCGTATCGGTTTCATCGCAGCTCCGGAGTGGATCGTGAAGGGATGCAACAAGTTGCAGGGTCAGTACACCAGTGGTCCTTGCTCCGTGAGCCAGAAGGCTGCCGAGGCTGCTTACACCGGTTCTCAGGAGTGCGTTGAGGTGATGCGCCAAGCTTTCGAGCGCCGCAAGAACCTCATCGTGAAGTTGGCCAAGGAGATTCCGGGTTTGAAGGTAAACAACCCGCAGGGTGCATTCTACCTCTTCCCCGACTGCAGCAACTACTTTGGCAAGAAGGACGGTGACCGTGTTATCAACACCTCTACCGACTTCGCTATGTACCTCCTGGAGGTAGGTCACGTAGCTACCGTGGGTGGCGATGCATTTGGTTCTCCCAAGTGCTTCCGTATGAGCTACGCTACCAGCGATGAGAACATCACCGAAGCTCTCCGCCGTATCAAGGAGGCTTGCGCTCGTCTTAAGTAATACATTATTATATTGAGAGACTTTTAGCGGGATAACCCCCACGAGGCGGTTATCCCGTTTTCATATTCAATAAAAACAAAGATTTCTATGCTGAACTTAACAAAGAAAATTGCGTTCTTGTTTATCGGCGTGGCGACATCATCCGCACTCATGGCGCAGATGCCGGAACTACCGGTAGACCCGGACGTACGCATCGGCAAACTCGACAACGGATTGACCTACTACATCCGCCACAACGAGGAACCCAAGAACCAGGCAGCCTTCTTTATTGCCCATAAGGTAGGTGCCGTTCAAGAGGAGGACAACCAGAGAGGACTGGCCCATTTCCTGGAGCACATGGCATTCAATGGAAGTAAACACTTCCCGGCAGGCGATGTATTTAGCTTTATCCAGCGCATCGGTGTCACCAACTTCAACGCCCAGACAGGTGTAGACCAAACATGGTATCACCTTGATAACACCCCTGTAACCAACCCATTGGTAGTAGACTCCTGTATGCTTTTGCTCTCCGACTGGAGTTGCCAAGTGGAGCTTACCAAGGAGGAGATAGAGAAGGAGCGCGACGTTATTCACGGAGAATACCGCATGAGCGACAACGCACAAATGCGTATTCTTGAGCGACAATTACCCACCCTGTTCCCCGGCAGCCGCTACGCCTATCGACTGCCCATTGGCACCATGGAGGTTATCGACAACTTCTCTCCACAATTCCTCAAGGATTATTATAAGAAATGGTATCACCCCGATTTGCAGGCGGTAATTGTAGTGGGCGATATCGATGTAGACCACATTGAGGCTAAGGTGAAGGAGCTGTTCTCGCCTCTCAAGAACCCAGCCGACGAAGCAGCTTATGAACTCTATCCCGTACCCGACAACGAACAAGCTATCTACGCCATCGACAAGGATCCGGAACAGAAGCAAGTGGTTATCTACGTCAACTTCAAGCACGCCATTTTCCCCTTCGAGCAGCGTAGCAATGCAGCGTATATGGTACAGTCGCACATCCTGAACGGCGTAGCATATATGCTCAATCAGCGACTCAACGAGTTGTCCATGAAGAGCGACTGTCCGTTTGCGGCAGCCTCCTGCGACGACGGTAAGTATATGGGCATGACCAAGACCTGCGATGCTTTCTCACTGGATATTGTTCCTAAGGAGGGACAGGAGATGCAGGCGGTAACGATGGTAATGGCAGAGGTAGCACGCATTCAGCAACACGGTTTCACGGCAAGTGAAATACAGCGCTACAACGATGAGATGCTGTCCGTACTGGAGACCGCCTACAACAACCGCAACAAGCAACCCAACTCCTACTACACCCGTCAGTATCTGGAGCACTTCCTCGAGAACGAGCCTATCCCCAGCATCGAGACAGAGTATGAGTTGATGAAATCCATCGTTCCGCAGTTGCCGGCAGAAGCATACAACGAAACCGTGAAAGGACTTACGGCAAGTACCGAGAAGAACTTCACCGTACTGGCTATGTACCCGGAGAAGGAGGGGGTTACCATTCCTACCGCCGACCAATTGAAGGAGGCTATCAACAGCGGTATCGGTACACAAATGGAGGCGTATGTAGATGAGGTAAACGATGAACCGCTCATCGCTTCGCTACCCAAACCGGTGAAGATTAAGAAAGAAAGCGCAGCCGACTTCGGATTCACCAAGTGGACGCTGAAGAACGGTGCCAACGTGTACTTCAAGAAGACCGACTTCTCCGATGATAAGATTACCATGAAGGTCGTCTCACGCGGAGGTTTAAACAAGTTGAAGGAGGAAGATGTCGCCGCAACCAACCTCTTCTACAATCCTAATAGAGGTGCCTTCTCACTCTTCTCTATCGTCATGAGTAGCACCGGACTGGGCAACATGACGGCACTGGAGTTCCAAAAGAAGATGGCGGGTAAGAACGTAAGCGTTGAACCCGACATGAACGACAATCAGGAAATCTTGGAAGGTTCCGCTGCACAGAAAGACCTGCGCACCCTGTTCGA
>CAYOKO010000097.1:0-7708 GCA_964404555.1 uncultured Bacteroidaceae bacterium
CCATCTTCCCCCTCTCGCACGGGAATGCTGTCTTCCGTAATAAAGTAATGGCAATATTCATCGCCCACCAGTGTTACCCGGAGGACGGTGCCATCGCTCTGTGTTACACTCTTAGTGATGCGCTTGGCGGGGACAGCCCACATAGGAGCCGACAACAGAGCGGCTGCCATGGTGGCTAAGGTTAGGGATTTTGTCCACTTCATTTTCTTCTTCTATTATTATCTTTTACTTTTTTATTTTTATCGTTTCTTTTACGCGGTGCATTGTCATTGCCTCGAGGCGCACGGTCTACGCTGCGGGGGGCATACCCATCGCCGGGGTAGAGTTTCTTGATGAGGTCGGGACGATGGATGGACTGCAACTTGGAGATGATGCGGTGCTTCTCCTCCGGAAGATACCAGAAGAAGAACATACGTTGCTCCTGCTTCTCGCCCGGCTTCTTGGCACTGAACACCGGCGTGAGGGTGTAGGGATGGTATCCCGTGTACCAGGTCTCGGTGCTCACGGTCATGGGGGTGGGCGTAAAGTCTTGTACCTGCTCCAGATGGAAGTTGAGTTGCTTGGTCTCTACCGCCAACTGTGCCATGTGCTCGGCCGTGCATCCGGGGTGCGAACTTATGAAGTAGGGTATCAACTGCAACTTCAGGTTCTCTTGTTCGTTTATACGGTCGAAGATGTGCTTGAACTCATGAAAGAGTTTGAAGGATGGCTTGCGCATCATGTAGAGCACCGTGTCGTCCGTGTGCTCGGGCGCCACCTTCAGTCGTCCGCTCACGTGGCGTTCCAGCAGTTCGCGGGTGTACTGACGGGTACTCTTGTTCACCGCTTCATCGTCACTCTCGTGCAGGAGTAGGTCGTAGCGCACGCCACTGCCTATGAAACTGCGCTTTATGCCCGGCAACGCATCCACCGCATGGTAGATATCGAGCAGTGCCGTGTGGTCGGTATTGAGGTTGGGACACACCTTGGGGTGTATGCACGAGGGCTTCTTACACTTCTCGCAGATGGTTGTGTTCTTGCCTCGCATACCGTACATATTGGCTGATGGACCGCCCAGGTCGGAGAGGTAACCCTTGAAGTCGGGCATCTCGGTGATGGCCTTTACTTCGCGTAGGATGCTTTCCTTGCTGCGGTTCATGATGAACTTACCCTGGTGTGCCGATATGGTACAGAAGGCGCATCCACCGAAACAACCGCGGTGTATGTTTACGGAGAACTTTATCATATCGTATGCCGGAATGCGCTTCCCCTTGTACTTGGGGTGTGGCAAACGGGTGTAAGGCAGGTCGAAGGAGTGGTCCAGCTGCTCCTGCGTCAACGGGGGATACGGGGGATTAACCACCACATATCGGTTGTCCGTTTGTTGCAGTATGCGCTGTGCATGCCACTTGTTCGACTCCTCCTCTATATGTCGGAAGTTCTCGCTTTGTTTCTTCTTGTCCGCCAGACACTCGGCGTAGCTGTAGAGCACAATATCTTCCGGCTGTATGCCTCCGGGAATGGTTGACTCCTGCTGCAACGTTACGGTTTGCGGAATATCGTTTACCACCTGTCTGAAGGTGGCTGTATCGAGTTCGTGGTCGCCGCCGGTAACTCCCTGTACTCGTTCGCAGAGTTCGGTCATGGGGCGTTCACCCATGCCGTAGACCAGGAGGTCGGCACCGCAGTCGCACAAGATAGACTTGCGCAAGGTGTCCTGCCAGTAATCGTAGTGCGACACACGTCGCAGGGAAGCCTCTATGCCTCCTATCACTACAGGCACCTCGGGGAAGCACTCCTTGAGAATCTTCGTATAGACAATGGTGGGGTACTCCGGACGCATATCGTGTCTGCCGTCGGGCGAATAGGCATCCTCCTTGCGCAGGCGACGGGCTGCCGTGTATTTATTTACCATGGAGTCCATGCAGCCGGGGGCTATGGCGAAGAAGAGGCGGGGACGTCCCAGTTTCTTGAAGTCGCGATAGTCTCCGTGCCAGTCGGGCTGTGGCACAACTGCCACCTTCAGCCCTACTGCCTCCATCAGTCTACTCACCACCGCTACGGCGAACGATGGGTGATCTACATAGGCATCGCCGCTGAACAGAATGATATCGGCCTGCGTCCAGCCTCTTAACTCCATCTCTTTTTTGGTTGTCGGCAACCAGTCGGTCAATCGATACTCTTTCAAAGTGTTTCTTCTATTATCTTTTGTGATTCGTCTTGCTGCTTCTTTTCGTCAAGCCATGTTACGTAGATGTTTACCAGGTTGTAGAGTCCCAGGGCTTTCATATTGTTGTGGAACACTACATCGAGTGCCAACGTGAGCAGTTCCTTCTCGGGTTCCGCTTTTGACATGATGAGGGAGCGCAGCGTGAGGCGCAACTTTTCCAGCACGGATTCGTCTACAATTCCGTTGCTATCTATCAGGTGATCGAAGAGTGAATAGCGTTCTATGGTAGCCAGATGCTCTTCATTAATGTCTATATGCCGTGTCCCCGAGGGGTTGGTCTGAATGCTATAAGTTTTCATATCCTATTCCATTTAACTGCACAAAATTATATTTTTTCTTTCATTTAGCCTTGTTATTTAAGGAGAAAATCGAGTATAGCCCCCATTATTTCGTTCCTTTTGTCCTTTTGTTCTATACTTTCGAGGGGGAATCCCATAACAAATGCTTTGTAGTCGGTGCCGTTATAGGCTACGGCGGCACTTTGCAGATTCTCGTATGTCAGGGGGGTGAAGGCTTGTGTATTGGCGGGTTCCAGCACGTCGGGATGGGCCACTGCATAGCTGCGCTCGTTCAGGGTGCGGGGGATGGTTATCTCGGTGTTCATGCCTACAATGCGTGCGGAACTGTCGTTCTCCAGGGCTCCGCCCCAACGACACTTTAGGGTGCGTTCGCTGAAGGTTTGTTCCTCGTCGCTCTGCATATCGCTGCCCACGTAGGCACCGGAGACAAGCAGACTGCCTCCTTGGTTTGCAAAGCCGGCTATGCGACTGCGCATCTCGGGGGTGATGCTCTTGTATTTACCTAGTTGCCAGGTGGTGTGGCGTTCCAGTCCCAGGATTAAGTCTATGAGTCGATATTCCTTGAGTTCCAGTACGTCCATCTCTTCGAGGGCGTTTTTGCTACAGGAGGAGATGCTGATGCCTTTCTTGCGGATGATGCCTTCGCTGTGCTGACGGGGGTAGTCGAAGGTGTTGCCTACGTAGATGCCGCCTTCGAGCGAACTGTCGGTGTGTCCCAATCCGTTTACACCGTCTTTGCCTAGGGCGGAGGGGTTGAAGCAGGTCTGCTTGCCGGCGTAGCCTATGGTCTTCATGTAGGGTACACCGGGGTCTTCGTCCAGGTCGAATCCCCATCGTCCGTCGGTTTCTACCACGGCGGGACCGCTCACTCGTTGGAATCCGTTCACTATGAGGACGGAGGCGGCTTTCTCTTCGGCAGATTGGTAGACTACCAGTTCCTCGGAGGGGAAGCTCTCACCGCCGGCATTGAGGGCGGATACCTTGAAGCTGTAGAGTACGCCGGGCTTCACCGTTACGCTCACTTCCGTACTGCGTACTACTACGCCGTTGTCGTATCCCTTGTTGCCTTCGCGTGTGTATAATATATAAGAGGTGGGCATTGCGCTCTTGTAGAGGGGGTCGATGGTGCTTTTCCAGCGGAGTTGTGCCTTGCCGTCGCCTTGCAGTATGGCAGAGAAGGCGGATACGGGAAGGGGCTGCACGGTGTAGTCGGTCTCGTGCATATCGTTGATGTACTTCAGCAGGGAGTGGTAGATGGAACGGGCGGCACGAAACTTGAAGTTGGGATCGTGTGCGTAGCGCATATCCTTGAAGTTCTGGTGCGAAAGGAGTTCCAGGATGGCAGAGGGGACGTTGGGCAGACGGGTTTCGCTGTAATTGCGATCCCATATTTGTCGGCGACTCCAGTTGCCATAGAGTTGGGTGAGGTCGCGCTGAAGTCCTGTGAGCATCTCGTCGCAGAGGTCGCGGGAGACACTGCGGGAGAGCTTATTGTCAAAGCGTCCTCCGTTGAAGTCGGTGGTGTGGATGCTTAGGGAACCCAGGAAAGAGTTGTCGCGTGTCACACCGGCATCGGTGTGTACAGCCAACGAGAGTTCTATGGGCACACGCAGTCCGGAGGCGGAGTCGGCGGGTACAAAGACGGAACCTCTTGCCAGATAATTCTCGGAGAGGGAGCGTGCGTTGATATCGTCGCCATAGTCGTTCTCACCGCTCTTGGAGGAGTAGATGGCATAGGGCATTCCCGCCCACTGACAAGCATAACGTGCGCCTTCGAAGCAGCGTGCCAGTCCGCTGGTAGTGGCTTCGGTAGAGAGAGGTCCGCGAGCTATGTTGCCCATACCGCCACCAAAACGCACAGCATCGGCAGTCACCATACCACGGTGGTCGCTGTAGTTGGAGAGTGTCACGGAGTTCTCGTGTCCCCTACCCTTGCCAAAGTGGAAAGTACCCAGATACACCCAGGTGCTGCCACCCATCTGCTGATTGACGGTAAAGTTGGTGGCAATACCTTGGTGTACTACGGTGTAATGGGCATCCGGAACACTGTTGGGCAGGGTGGCGTAGGACACGTAGACGGCGTAGTCGCCCTCCTCCTCAAACTCCGGAATCCAGTGAGCTTCGGTCTTGCTGCGGGTGGAGGAGGTGGCGTGTATGCCGCGTACCGTTCCTGCCCGGAAGGGGTTCTCACCGTCTATGTATGGGGTGCTGTGACGATAGCCAAAGCCCTCTACCCCATCCAGTTGTTCCCATGTGTACTTGGCGGAGGCATCGCTGTAGATACCTGCCGTGCAGGAGTCGTTGTCTACAATCACCTCTCGTTTTTGCCAGTCGCGCTCACGGGGGGAATAGACTACCGCTCCGGCATTCTGCAACATGGGGATGAGGAAGGGGTAGACAAAGGTGGGAGACAGCAGGTCCTCGGTGGTGGTGAAGAGATATGGGCGTTGCCACTCCCAACACTTACGTTCGTTCTTGTAGAAGCGTCCGTGCGAAGCCCACACCGTGAGGTGCTTGTTGAACAGTCCGGAGGTGACCCGGTAGGGCTTGGAGGTGCAGTTCACCCAGGGTTCGCCGTCGTACATCAACTTGCCCCATAGCAACGATTCCGACGGTTTGCTGCGCAACACGTTGGGAATGAGGTTTTCCACATTCACGCCATCGACCGAGATAGATAGCTTATAGGTATCGTACGGTGCCGATAGCATACGAGAGATTCTCGCCGTGATGCTGTCCAGGCGTTCCGGTGTAAACGGTTGATAGGCAAAGGCCGTACTCACCGACATCTTTATGGTCTTGTTTTTGGCATCGATATAATAACTCCGCAGCGCATAAGAATCGCGCGTTGAGAGTCCTTCCGGTTGGTAGGACGAGAAGTAGCTCTTGAGTGCTCGTTCCACCCCCGCATCTTTGTTTTGTGCTAAAAGAGTCATTCCCGGCAGGAGGGTTCCCACCAGGAATGCAATTATATGTTTCTTCATGCTTCAATATCTCCTATTGAAAATTTCTCGGGATACTTGCCTTTCACATCTTTATAGTGTAACTTTATGGTGCGCATATCCTGCTCTACATCGCCGCTCGGGATAATCTTGCGTGTACACGTTATCTCCTTCTTTTCGTAGTCCAGGGTGTACAGCAGGATGGGTATCTCTGCCTTGAGGGCTATGTAGTAGAATCCGTGTTTCCAGTCGGGATTCAACTTGCGTGTGCCCTCGGGGGTGATGCATAGTCGGAAGGTTCGGCTGCGCATGGCTACCTCTGCCAGATGGTCGGTCATACTGCTCTTCTTGCTGCGGAATACGGGTATGCCACCCAACTTACGCATCATGACACCTACGGGCCAGAAGAACCATTCCTTCTTCATGAGGAAGTTGCTGCGAAATCCTTGGGCACGACTGAAGAGCATCCCCATAATGAAATCCCAGTTGCTGGTGTGTGGTGCCAAGCAGATGATGCACCTCTCGGGCAGCTCCTCCGTCACTACGGAGGTCCATCCCATGAGTCCATACAGTATCTTGTGTGCAAGGTTGTTCTTACTACTCATCTATTATAAAGTGCTGCGATTATGCCAGTTTCTCCAGTCCCTCGTAAAAAGCGTCCAGTCCCTCTACATAATACTTGCGCACGGCTGCGAAGTAGGCTTTTTCGGCACCCTTCTCCACATGAGAGATGCGAGCTATCGCCTCGTCGTGGCACGCACAGATATCGAGTATCAACTTGCGCACGGCGGGAGCATCTACCTCCTTCTTGAACAACAGAACTTTCAGTGCATTATCTAAAGCCCAATCCGTAGCATAACGGATATCCTTCTTCAATTCTTTTCTACTAGCCATAATCTTACTATTTTAGTGTATTCGACATATCAATCGCCAAAGATACGAAAAAATTGCTAGAAAAGGGGAAGAAAACAAGAAAAATAATTTTTTATGCGCTTTTTTTTGCGTATTCATACGTTATGTGACAGTTTTTCCCTAAATTTGTAGCTGATTGTAGAGAACGATATAATTAAAACAGAAACTTATATATAAAATAGGTATGGAAAAAAGCGCATTACAAATTGCAAGAGCAGCCTATCAGCCCAAGTTGCCTAAAGCCCTTCAGGGTCCGGTAAAGGCGGTAGAAGGTGCTCCAACTCAAAGTGTTGACAACCAGGCTGAGATTCAGAAGCTGTTCCCTAACACATACGGTATGCCCGTTATCGAGTTTGCCGAGGGTGAGGCTACCAGCCTGCCGGCTATCAACGTGGGTGTAATCCTTTCCGGTGGTCAGGCTCCCGGTGGACACAACGTTATCTCCGGTTTGTTCGACGGTATCAAGTCCATTAACCCGGATAGCAAACTCTACGGCTTCATTTTGGGTCCCGGCGGATTGGTAGACCATAAGTATATGGAGCTTACTGCCGATATCATCGACCAGTATCGTAACACCGGTGGTTTCGATATCATCGGTTCCGGTAGAACCAAACTCGAAGAGGAGTGGCAGTTCGAGAAGGGTATTTCTATCCTGCGCGAGCTGAACATCAAGGCTCTGGTTATCATCGGTGGTGACGATTCCAACACCAACGCTTGCGTCCTGGCCGAGTACTATGCTGCCAAGGAGTATGGCGTACAGGTTATCGGCTGTCCGAAGACCATCGACGGCGACCTTAAGAACGCACAGATTGAGACTTCCTTCGGTTTCGATACCGCTTGTAAGACTTACTCCGAGTTGATTGGTAACATCCAGCGCGACTGTAACTCTGCTCGTAAGTACTGGCACTTCATCAAGTTGATGGGTCGTTCAGCATCTCACATTGCCTTGGAGTGCGCACTCCAGTGCCAGCCTAACATCTGTCTCGTAAGTGAGGAGGTTGAGGCTAAGCAGATGTCTCTGGACGATGTTGTAACTTACATCGCCGAGATCGTTGCTCGCCGTGCCGATGACGGTAACAACTACGGTACCGTTCTTATTCCGGAGGGTTTGATCGAGTTTATCCCGGCTATCAAGAAGCTGATTGCCGAGTTGAACGACGTTCTCGCTACTCCCGAGGCTAAGGAAGTGAGCCGCAGCGAGCAGATTGACTTCGTTAAGGAGCACATCTCCGAGGACAACCTCAAGGTATTCAACTCTCTGCCTACCGGCGTAGCTCGCCAGTTGGCTCTCGACCGCGACCCGCACGGAAACGTACAGGTATCTCTCATCGAGACCGAGAAGTTGCTTT
>CAYOKO010000098.1:0-7695 GCA_964404555.1 uncultured Bacteroidaceae bacterium
TCACCTCTATGGAACCGTTGCCCAACTTCTGGTCGTCGTCCAGTGTGCCATCGTCTACCAAGTCAATCCAAATCTTGGAACTTCCGCCCTGCGGACAGCGTGCCCATACGGAGAAGCGATATTCTGCATTCTGCTTCAAGCCGATGCCTATAAAGCCATGATTCTCAATCATGGTAAACTTATCGGTGTGACCGGATGGCTCCAAGCGAACGTAGTGTGGGTTCTTCTCGAAGGGACCGTCGTCGTGCAGTGACACCTTACCGGAAATATCCCATCCTGCATAGTTGTTCGGGAACTCGAAGGAGCGGTTCATAATCAACTCGGCGTATAAACCGCCGTCGGCTCCGTAGTTGATATCCTCAAAGAAGATACCATACATGGTGCTCGGAATCTTTGCTCCCAATTTGTTGGCTTGTACGGTGATGGTTTTGTCTTGTGCCGTGGCTGTGAGAGCCGTGGCTGCGATGGCCGTACCAAGTACTAATCCTTTTAAATTCATGTTAGTTGGTTGTTAAAAGTTATCGTTTGTTTTTATACTATTCATTATGAGTTCATGTGCTTAATCTGCTCCAACGCATAGTTGATGAGGTAGTTGTTACGAACCTTGAGCGGACCTTCGCCCAGTTCGCGCTGGCAGAAGCGTGTTAGTTCGTTGACCGATGAGAACTCCATCTTTGTGGCTATCTCCTGCAGCGACATCTCGGTCTCGGTGAGGTACTTGAGCAGCACTTTCGATTTTTTCTGTAGGAGCCATCGGTTGATGGTGGTGTGGAACTCCTCCTTGAAATTGCGGTAGAAGATGGTGCGACACATTCCCGATTCACGCATGATGTACTCCTTGTCCGGTTTGGTTTTATAGAGATGCAACACATCGGTACGGAACTTTATGTCCGACCCCAATAGCGGCAGGAAGATGTGTGCAGCTTCCTCCGGATTGTAGCAGTGGCGCACTAACATGATGAATTCATCCATTTTGAGGGTGTTGAAGCGTATGGAATCCATGCCGCTGTCAATCATCAGCCCCGTGGCGCGGGTATATGCAGCCAGTGTTTCGTGCTGCGGACAATTATAAATGGTGGGCGTAAGCATAGCCATACGGTGAACAATCTCCGCCAACCAGGCATTCTCCGTCTTGTATTGTGCCGGCAGACTGATGATGAGCATCGAGGAATCCTCCAGAAACTCACCGCTTATCTCCATAGATGCCGGTATGCACATAAGTCCATTGCCGGTGAGGATGGGATTGGCTATGTCCTCGCAAAAGGTCATAAACTTACCCTCTTCCATAAGTAAAAAATAGCTACGCGTAGTGACGCATGAGCATAGACGGTCTCCTGCTGTGAAGCGTCGGTGCTTCAGTACAATGGATTCCGATCTCTTGGCTTGTTCCGACCGATTTACATAGGTCGGAAATACCGCTTCTTCCAAGTTGTTTAGTTCAATCATTGTTGGTATTCTCTATATATAGTCGAAGTGTCGGGGTTAAAAATAATAGAGCAGTTGGGAAAGAGACTGTTTGTCGCTCCAGCTCCAATTGCGATCTTTCATCTTCTCCTTGAATGCTTTCTTCTTCTCCTCCGGTATGTGCTGTTTCACGTTGGCGTAGTCGGCAGGGAAGGTACTGCCGTTCACGCGGAAATAGTACTCTACCTTTAGCAGAAATTTCTCGAATTTATGTTCGTCGTAGGAACCGGACAAATCGAGGTTGCCGAATCCCTCTATATTGACAAACGGCAGATTTTCTCCCTTGCGGTCGTTGTTGGTGCCCGATGTACCACGCATCTTCTTCTCGTCTACCGTGGTTACGCTCAGTAACTTACCCGAACTCTCTTTCGCTTCCAACTTTGCCGCCTGGCTACCCACCGTCTCGTAGACATCGCCGTTCTCAAACTCCATGGTGCGTACATTGGCAAGATCTGCCACCATGGTGGTATCCTTATCCCTATAATAAAAGAGGCTTCCCCCATAATAGATATTGGCTTCGAGGTTCTTCTTCGACCCGAACAACATCGTCACCACCGCCTTCTGATAGGTGGGATACACATACGGTGTTGTGGTAGTAAGTTCCTGCTGATTTTGCTGTGCATACCCCGTGACACACAGCATCCATAGTAGCAGTATCAAAAGAGGTTTGTATAACTTTTTCTTCATCGTATTTAGCCTACGTTAGATTGTCGTTTCGTTTTGTTATTTAACCAGTACCACTAAGAACTTACTAGTACTCCAGAAGGAGGTGGGGTTGGTGATGTTCAGCACATACTGTCCCTTGCTGTCCTTGTCCAGTGTGTAGGAACCCTCCGGATGGTTGGTCAGTATCTTGGCACTCTTGGAGTAGAGTTTTATCACCTTGTCCACACGTATATCTATCTTGGTGAAGTAGTTCTTATTGAAGTTATCGCTGCGCAGAACATCGCCGTTTTGCAGAATCTTCTGCTCCTTCAACTCCGACTTGTTGCCAAACACAAACCACGCCGTGTTCAACTGCTTGTCCTGTTGTTCTATCGTCTTGCTGCGGTCGGAATTTTCCTCCTTCAACGTAGTATTCTCATTATTCAAATCGCTAATCTGAGCCGTCTGCTGGTCTATCACCACATCCTTGGCACGCAACTCCTCGCGCAACTGCTCTATCATAGCCGTCTTCTGCTCCAATTCCGTGGTAAGGTTGTTGATGGCCTCGCGCAACTTGGTAGTATTGAGTGAACTGTTACGCAACTGCGTCTTCAGCTTCTCTATCAACTCCCGGTTGTTACGCATGGTAGCCTCGATGACCGAGATATTTTGCTTTATGTCCGCCACCGACGAGGAGGACTCCAGTGAGTTCTTGTCGATATTGACCTTACCCTCCGCCTCATTGATGCGACGAAATCCCTCCTGAATCTCCCCGAAGGTACTCATCAGTTCGTTGAGTTCGCCATCTTTGCGGTTGATTACATCCAACAGTGAATCGCGTTCCGCATTCACACTCTCATCCTTTTTGCTCTCCTGCTGCTCGTTGCACGCTGTCAGCAGGAAGCATGTAGCTGCTAAAGTGAATATAATCTTTTTCATCGTTCTATATATTGTTTTAGTTCGTAATCCAATTTAACCTTCTCGTACCTTATCTAATACATTATTACGAGCGTTCGTCCTCTTCCGACAAATCGTCGGCTTCCGCCTCCAAAGCTTCTTGTTTCAGTCGATACTTCGACTTACGCACACCATCACCCGTTGAGGCTTTTCTGCGCTTTTCCTTTGTCGGTTTCGCCTCCTCACTACGGTTGGCAGATTCCTTCTCCTCGTGCAGCCCCTCCAGTACAATAACGATTTCGCCCTTCGGCTCCTGCTCCGTAAAGTGAGCTATCACCTCCTGCAGCGACCCACGTACACACTCCTCATGCACCTTAGAAATCTCTCGGCATACACACACCTGTCGGTCGGGAGAAAACACCTCGGCAAAGAGAGACAGCGTCTTCACCAATCTGTACGGCGACTCATAGAAAATCATCGTACGCGTCTCCTGTTGTAGTGCCGTCAGCTTATTCAGTTTCCCCTTCTTCTGCGGCAGGAACCCCTCAAAGCAGAAACGTTCATTCGGCAGTCCCGATGCCACCAAAGCCGGCACAAACGCCGTAGCACCCGGCAGACACGTCACTTCGATACCCTCCTTTACCGCCTCACGCACCAACAAGAAACCCGGATCCGAGATGCCCGGTGTACCGGCATCCGTAATCAGCGCAATGTTGGTACCCGCCTTGAGACGCTCCACCATCTGTCCCAATGTCTGGTGTTCATTGAACTTATGGTGCGACATCATAGCGTTCTTTATGCCATAATGCTTCAGCAGGATACCCGACGTGCGTGTATCCTCTGCGAGAATGAGATCCGCTTCCTTCAACACTCTGATGGCACGGTATGTCATGTCTTCGAGATTGCCCACCGGGGTGGGTACTAGGTATAATATGCCCATCGTTTTCATTCTTTTGAGCCACAAATATACTAATAATTTGTTTCTTTGCCGAATTTTTCTCATCTTTTTCATAAAACTTTTGCCATTCTGACGGAAAACCACTATCTTCGCTGATAATTTCTATACCAAATGAACTAATTTTATGCTTGAACAAAAGATAACTTTCGACTCCTTTGTACGTGGAGGGCTCTCTGTGATGGGAGCAATTGCGGTGCTGGCACTGCTCAACTATCTCAGTCCCGTACTGCTGCCTTTCTTCGTGGCATGGCTCTTGGCGTACATGATTTATCCGCTGGTGAAGTTCCTTCAATACAAGATGCATTTACGTAATCGCGTCCTCTGTATATTCCTAGCATTGGCACTTATCGTTTGCGTCTTCTCGGGGATTATTATGCTGGTGGTACCATCGGCAGTAGAGGAGTATGAGAAGTTACGTACCCTGGTGACAGACTATGTGGTAAACGGAGCACGTAACTCCACCATTCCGGCAACCGTGGAAGAGTTTATTCAGGAGAATCTGGACCAAACCTCCATCCTGCAATTCCTCAACGAAGATTCTGTTATAGAAGCTATCAAGCAATTGGTGCCGCAAGTATGGAATATCATCTACGAGACGGTGAGTTTTATCATCGGTATTTTCACCTCAGCCATTATCCTATTATATATGTTCTTCATCTTGATGGATTATGAGAAGATAGCACGCGGATGGATGGGACTGGTTCCTGTGCGCTTCCGTCGACTTTTTTCGGGTATCGGTCACGACGTGCAGAGCGGTATGCAGGCATATTTCCGTGGACAAGCATTGGTGGCAGCCTGTGTAGGAGTGCTGTTCGCACTGGGATTCCTGTTGATAGATTTCCCCATGGCGATTGCGCTGGGACTATTTATAGGACTGCTCAACATGGTACCCTATCTCCAAACGATAGGTCTCCTACCAACGGTCATTCTGGCATTGCTCAAGGCAAGTGACACCGGTGAGAACTTCTGGATAGTTCTGCTGTCGGCTTTGTCGGTGTTTGTAGTGGTTCAGTTGATACAAGATATGATACTCGTGCCACGCATCATGGGTAAAGTTACCGGGTTGAATCCGGCAGTCATTCTCTTGTCTTTGTCGGTCTGGGGATACCTCTTGGGTATGATAGGGCTGATATTGGCACTTCCGCTCACCACCATCATCTTGTCCTATTACCATCGCTTCATCCTCCATGACGAATCGGAGGCCGAAAGGCGTGCTCGCAGAGAGCGATACCGGGTGGACTTGGATGACGAAGTATGATTTTTTCGCAAGAAAAAGCAAAAAACGTGCGAAAGATTTGGCGGTTTGATAAAAAATGTCTACCTTTGCACCCGCAAATCAGCAATAACGGATGATCCGCTAGCTCAGCTGGTAGAGCACAACACTTTTAATGTTGGGGTCTTGGGTTCGAGCCCCAAGCGGATCACCAAAAAATCGCGAGTCTCTTTTTTGAGATTCGCGATTTTTTTTGATGCGTGGGGTGGAGTAGGAGATGCTCTCCCGACTTACAAAGAATATCCCGGCTCCTTAGCCAGATGGTGCAGATGAGGTGCTATGCACTTGTCCCATACCTGCTGTTTCCAATCCCCCTCCGAAACTTCCGTGTACCGGATGGAAACGTCACTCTCCTTCGCATGCAAATGCTTCTCGGCAAGTTGTGTCAACTCTTGGATAAACGCAGAGAACTCCGCATCGCTAAGATGCTTGGGGTAACACGTAACCGTGATGTGTGGCATAATCGATTTCTTTTTAAAAGGTTATACATATATATCTTCTCCTTCTAAAACACCCATTATCTTCGAAAAGTTTGCCACCCAAGGTTCGGTTTTCTGTTCAAATCCACCCTAATAGTGCATAATTTTGCCATTTTCTTTTGCTTATACCACAAAAAGAGGTAAATTCGCAGGCAAAACATTGAATCGCATGGAGAAGCAAGCAGAATATATACAAAGAATTGAGATAGACCACTTGTGGGATAAAGGAAAACACATCGTATGGGATATGCACCCCGATGTAAACATTCTAAGTGGCGTGAATGGCGTGGGCAAATCCACCATTTTGAACCGCAGTGTGGAAACCCTTGTAGAACAAGGACGTGTGCTCAACGGTGAAAAGCTGAACGCCCGAGAACTCCTGGCCGACGGTGTAAAAGTAACCTTCTATCCCGAAGATGCCACATTCGTAAAGTACGATGTCATCCGCAGCTTCGACCGACCACTCCTCAATAGCGAACTGCTCGCCAAGATAGGAGAGGGAACCGTAATGACAGAACTCGATTTCCAGTTCTTTATGCTCCAGCGGAAGTATCTCGATTACCAAGTGAATATAGGCAATCGCATGATTGAACTACTCACCTCCTGCGCCATCGATGCCCACACTCGCGCTGCCGAAGTGGCACAAATCAAAAGTCGGTTCCAGGATCTGGTAGACTCCCTCTTCCAAGATACCGGTAAAACCATTATGCGCGGTTGCAATGAAGTGCGATTCATGCAGGGCGAACGCGAAATCTTCCCCTATCAACTCTCCAGCGGCGAGAAACAAATGATGATTATCCTTCTCACGGTACTTGTAGAAGACAATGAACCCTACGTACTCTTCATGGATGAACCCGAGGTAAGTCTGCACGTAGAGTGGCAACGTAAACTTATCCACAACATACGTCTCCTCAACCCCAACGTACAAATTGTACTCACCACCCATTCCCCCGCCGTAATCATGGACGGATGGGCAGATGCCGTAACCGAGGTTTCCGATATAACCCTCTAAATAACACCCCGTAAGCTATGTCAAAACGACTATCCGACAACCTAAATTCACGTTACGTGGATGCCTTCAATTCCTTGCGCCCCAAGCAAGCGAAGCGAAAGATTGTGGCGTATGTGGAAAGTTACGACGATGTGTTCTTTTGGCGCAGCGTACTCGCCGATTTCGAGAACGACCAGTACGGCTTTGAGGTGATGTTGCCCTCGCGCAATACACTGCAAAAAGGAAAGAAATCGGCTCTTATGAACGACCTTGGCGGTAGATTGGGACGCTACATGATAGCATGCGTCGATGCCGATTACGACTACCTCATGCAGGACGGAACCGAAACTTCCCGCATGGTGAACCATCACCCCTTTGTCTTCCATACCTACGTTTATGCCATAGAGAACTACCAGTGTTATGCCCCCGGTTTACACTCCGTCTGCGTCATGGCTACTCTGAACGACCGTAAGATAGTGGATCTGGAAGCTTTCATGCGACTCTATTCCGAAATCATTTACCCACTGTTCGTATGGAGCGTATGGTGCTATAAACACGGCACCTTCCGCGACTTCTCCCTCAGCGACTTCGGAGAATTGGTCAGTTTCGACGACATTAACGTCTACCACCCCGAACGCACATTAGAAACGCTACGTCACCGTGTCAACCGCAAGATGGCATGGTTGCAACATCGCTTTCAACAAGCACGCAGCGATTACAATCACCTAAAAGATGAACTGTCGACCCTCGGTGTAACACCCGACACCACCTATTTATATATGCAAGGTCACGCCCTCTTCGACGGAGTAGTGCGTCCGGTCTTGGAACCCATCTGTGCACAGTTGCGTCGAGAGCGAGAACGCGACATCAAGCAACTGGCAGAGCACGATGTGCAACGCCAGAACGAACTCTCTTGCTATCAGCACAGTCAAGCCTCCGTAGAGATGATGTTAAAGAAAAGCGACCACTTTAAGCAGTCCCCTCCCTA
>CAYOKO010000099.1:0-7499 GCA_964404555.1 uncultured Bacteroidaceae bacterium
CCTGAGTTGTTTACATTTCCAACCGTGAAACCGTTGTTGGTGGTTTTGCCCTGATTGTTCTGGTTGGGAACAGCGTTCCCGTTTCCGGTAGCCTGACCTATATAATTTTGCAGAGTATTCCCGGCAGACTGTTGCAGTCCATTCACAATTGAACCATTCTTTGTACCCTGTGTGAGCAGCGATGTGCCCAGTGTAGTGCAAGCCGTAAACATGCACATGGCTGCTGAGAGGAGCAGCATAGTAGTTGTCTTCTTCATATATATTATTCTTTGACTTATTATACTGTGTATACGGTACCCTGTACCGGGCTGCAAAGATACATCGTTTTTGGTGGATAGGCAATTGTAAACCCTCTTTTTGAGTATAATTAACGCTAATAACTGTATGTTCAGCACCCGAAATACCGGATATTTCGAGAAAAAGCCGTACCTTTGCACCCGAATTAAAAATATTTTAGGAACCCGGGAGTACTAGACCACCTCCCGATAAAACATTAAAACTAGCGTATGAAACAGCAAAACGTTTCCGTATCCTTCATGCTTATGGGGATACTCTTCTGTACATGCCTCGTGGCAGCGAATCTTCTTGAAACCAAAGTTCTGCAAGTAGGTCCCATCTCTATGACCGCAGGTTTCATGGTTTTTCCCATCTCTTACATTATTAATGACTGCATAGCCGAGGTTTGGGGCTATCGCAAGGCACGTCTTATCATCTGGATGGGTTTCCTCATGAATTTCATGGTGGTAGCCTTGGGACAGTTGGCTGTGGCCATTCCGGCAGCTCCCTACTGGGAGGGAGAGGAAGCCTTCAACTTTGTCTTCGGTCTCGCTCCCCGCATCACCGTAGCCAGTTTGACCGCCTTTTTGGTTGGCTCCTTCCTCAATGCCTATGTCATGAGTAAGATGAAGATAATGAGTGGCGGAAAACACTTCTCGGCACGTGCTATCTGGTCTACCGTGGTTGGCGAGAGTGCCGATTCCCTCATCTTCTTTCCCATAGCTTTCTATGGGTTGATGCCTGTACCGGAACTCTTCAAGCTGATGGCCATACAGGTGGTGGCAAAAACACTTTACGAGATTGTGGCACTGCCTGTTACCATCCGTGTGGTGAAGTTTGTTAAGCGACTGGAAGCTACCGATGTGTACGATGAGGGCGTTTCCTATAAGTTCTGGAAGATAGGAGATATGTAAATACAAACAGCATAAAATGGATAATAAAATGAATAAAGACGCCGCTCTGGTAGTATTCAGCGGCGGTCAGGACAGCACTACCTGTCTGTTCTGGGCAAAGGCACATTTCAAAGAGGTTCGTGCCTTGAGTTTCCTTTACGGTCAGAAGCATGCCCGCGAGGTGGAACTAGCCCGCGAGATAGCTAGCGAAGCCGGTGTGCCTTTCGAGGTAAAAGATGTTTCCTTTATCAGTGCCCTCTCCAGCGGATGTTCGCTTACGGACACCTCTGTAGCGATGGATGCCGAGAAGCCTGCCGACAGTTTTCCAAATACCTTTGTTCCGGGACGTAACCTCTTCTTCTTGAGCATAGCTGCGGTGTATGCCCGCGAACATGGCATACAGCACATTGTTACGGGAGTGTCGCAGACCGACTTCAGCGGATACCCCGACTGCCGGGATGCTTTCATCAAGAGTCTTAACGTTACCCTTAACCTGGCAATGGAGGAGCAGTTTGTTATTCACACTCCGCTTATGTGGATAGATAAGTGTGAGACCTGGGGCTTGGCGGATGAACTGGGGGTGTTGGACTTGGTGCGTACTAAGACTATGACGTGCTACAACGGGGTGCAGGGAGACGGCTGTGGTCACTGTCCTGCCTGCAAACTTCGTCGCGAAGGATTGGAGAAATATTTGTCTATAAGAAAGAAATAGGATATGAGCAACAACAGAGAACAAGAAGGTTTGCAGCTGTTGGGACGTAAGACGGAGTACCGTCAGGACTACGCTCCCGAGGTGCTGGAGAGCTTCGTAAACAAGCATCAGGAGAACGATTATTGGGTACGTTTCAACTGCCCCGAGTTCACCTCACTGTGTCCCATTACCGGTCAGCCGGATTTTGCGGAGATTATCATTCGCTACATTCCCGATGTGCGTATGGTAGAGAGTAAGAGTTTAAAGCTCTACCTCTTCAGCTTCCGCAATCATGGCGACTTCCACGAGGACTGTGTGAACACCATCATGAAGGATCTCATCAAGTTGATGGATCCTAAGTATATAGAGGTGGTGGGAATATTCACTCCACGTGGAGGCATCTCCATCTACCCCTACGCCAACTATGGTCGTCCGGGAACCAAATACGAAAAGATGGCGGAATATCGCATGATGAATCACGATATGAAGTAACAATACTTGTATATCCCTGCGGTATATAATAAAAAGGAGATAAATGCTTATGGTGGCATTTATCTCCTTTTATGTTATAGATTTATCCGTTTCGCTTTATGCGTTTGCAAGAAAGCGGTTGGCTGTTTCCAGAGCCTCGTTGATATTGCTGCAGATGAATTCCTCGCCAATCAACTTATCGTAACCACCCTTGTGGAGAGCATCACGAACCTTGTCGTTCACACCCGAGAGAATAATCTGGATACCCTCACTCTGGCTTATCTTGATGAGTGAAGTCAGGTTGTGCAGACCCGTTGAGTCGATGAACGGAACCTTACGCATACGGATGATACGCGCCTTGGGATGCTCACCCATATTCGCCATCACCTCCTCGAACTTATTCGCAATACCGAAGAAGTACGGACCGTTAATCTCGTACACTTCAACACCCTCCGGAATCACCAAGTGCTCCTCGGAATGCAACTGCACATCGCTCTCCTCGTTACCGTCAATTTCGTCCGTAATCACCTTCACCTGGGTAGTCTCAGCCATACGGCGCATACACAGCAAGCAAGCCAACATCAGACCAATCTCGATAGCGATGGTAAGGTCGAAAATTACCGTCAAGAAGAAAGTAATCAGCAAGACACTAACATCCGACTTCGGGTTGTGCATCAGCTCACGGAAGGTGCGCCATCCACTCATGTTGTAGCTCACAATTACCAACACACCCGCTAGACAGCTCATAGGTATGTACTGTGCCAATGGCATGAGGAACAAGAAGATAAGCAGCAGGATACCCGCATGAATGATACCCGCAACCGGAGTCTTACCACCGTTGTTTATATTGGTCATGGTACGAGCAATAGCACCTGTTGCCGGGATACCACCGAAGATGGGAGAGATGATGTTTGCAATACCCTGTCCGATAAGCTCCTGATTGGAATCGTGCTTAGCACCAATCACACCATCTGCCACGGTAGCCGAAAGCAGGGACTCGATAGCACCCAGCACGGCAATGGTGATAGCGGGAGAAATCAGGTTGTTGATGGTGTTGAAATCGAGTGGAGGAACCACCAGGTCCGGTAACTCCGACTTAATCTTGAAGCGGTCGCCAATGGTATCGATGCCTTCTATGCCCTCCTGCTTGAGCACCAGCACCACCAATGTCATGATAATGATAGAGTAGAGAGACCCCGGAATCTTGTTCAGTCCCGGCACCTTCTTTACCACCAGCGGAGAACCTATTATAATAAGGATGCTTGCCAGTGCTGTACCGAAGTTCCACCAGTTGATGGAATCCAAGTGCTGGAAGTACACAGCCCATTTACCCAGGAAATCGCCCGGTGTCTTCACCGGCTTCATTATCACCTCGCCTGCTGCGTTGAGCAATGGCACCCCGTTCTCGTCCATTGCCATCTCCTTAAGACCCAGAATATCACCTATCTGGGTGGTGAAGATGGTCACAGCGATACCCGCCGTGAAGCCAATGATAATGGGGTACGGTATGTACTTAATGATGGTACCTAGACGGAACACACCCAGCAGCACCAGGAAAAGACCCGCCAGGAGTGTAGCAATGGCTAGACCCACCTCGCCATATTGCTGTATGATACCATAGATGATAACGATGAAGGCACCCGTAGGACCTCCAATTTGTACCTTGCTTCCGCCAAAGAGCGAAATGAGCAAACCCGCAACAATGGCGGTGATAATACCTTTCTCGGGCGTAACGCCGGAGGCAATACCAAAGGCAATAGCTAGAGGTAATGCCACAATTCCCACAATTACACCCGCCATGGCATCGGCAGCAAAAAGCTCCTTGCTATAGTGACGCAAGTCGTTTATAATCTGTGGTCTGAAATGAAATCCTTTCATATCCTAAACTTAAAAAATAATTGGTATCTTATAAAATTGGT
Organism: uncultured Bacteroidaceae bacterium; assembly: GCA_964404555.1. Classification (GTDB taxonomy): domain Bacteria; phylum Bacteroidota; class Bacteroidia; order Bacteroidales; family Bacteroidaceae; genus CAZUTW01. The sequence goes on from CAYOKO010000099.1 coordinate 4,251, forward strand.
TGCAAAGGTACGAAATTAAAACAATATAGCCCCTATGGTGTTCTTCTTTTATCAGTATTTACTCTAAGAATTGACCTATTTATGCGTTTTATAAGATGTATTTTGGGGGCATGGATGCTCTCTATGTGCTGCGGCAAAGGTATGGCCGAGGAACGGTTAACGTATGGTAACGTGCCGGATGAATGGCCGGAGGATGCACTCTTTGTGCAGACGTTACCTGTGGACGACCGTTGGTGGGAGGTGTTTGGCGACACCCTTTTATGCTCGTTGCTTGGTTCGGCCATGGAACAGAGTCCTACGGTGCTGAGTGCCATGAGTAAGATGGAGCAGGCTAGGGCTACAATGCAGCAGGCATGGGGTGCTCTTGCCCCCTCTTTTACGCTCGGTGCGGGGCGGAAATGGAGTAGGGGAGAACGACTCTATTCCACCTCGGTATCTATGCAGTGGGAGGTGGATCTCTTGGGACGATTGCGGGATATGGCTTTGGCGGATAAGGCGCTGTATCAGGCTTCGCGGGCCGACTATGAGAATACCATGGTTTCCATGGCTGCGCAGGTGGCCACGGCATACTTCAGCTTGCGGGAGAACCAGCAGGTGTTGGAGGTGCTCTTGCATAATGTGAAGAGTCAGAGACGCTTGGTAGATATAACGCAGACTCGTTTCCGTACGGGACTTACTTCGCGGCTGGATGTTTCGCAGGCCTTGTCGTCGCTCTACAGTACGCAGTCTTCCATCCCTTCGGTGGAGGCATCAATCGACAAATATATCAATACTCTTGCCGTGCTAACGGGCGTGTATCCCGATGCCATGCGCCGACGATTGGGGATTGTGCTACCGGCATTCGAACCGGACTTTACGGGACGTGCCGATGTGACGCAACGTACCGATACCATCGAGGGGTGGGGTAACTGGCGACATGGTCCCACACAGTCGTATCTCCCCGATTATGTGGCAATGGTTGGGGTTGGTATTCCGGCAGGATTATTGCGTCGGCGTCCCGATGTGCGTTCGGCGGAATGGGGTGTGGAGGCACAAGCCAAGACGCTGGGAGCTACTCGTAAGGAGTGGTGGCCTTCGTTCTATGTGTCGGGTAGCTTCGGCTTTGCTTCCGAACATCTGGGGCATCTCTTCCGGGAGCGCTCGCAGACGTGGAGTATAGAGCCATCGGTGAGTTGGAATTTCTTCAGCGGCTTTCAGCATAGGTCGGCAAATCGCATACAACGTGCTCTCCTCGATGAGGCGATAGATGCGTACAATCTTACGCTCCTTACAGCTATACAAGAGGTGGAGACAGCCATGTCGGCATATAAGTATGCCGTGAAGGAGTATGTGGAACTCCGCATGGTGGTGGCACAAGGTAGAGAGACTCTCGACCTCTCCGTAGAACTTTACAAACAGGGACTTACCGATTTCCTTACGGTGCTCAATGCACAGAGTAATCTGCTGGAGTACGAAAGCACTTTGGCACAAGTACACGGCTCCAGTTTGCTCTATCTCGTGCAACTGTATCAGGCATTGTCGGGAGGATTCTAGCGACTCAAATATTAATAATAATAAACAATAGCAACAATGAAAAAAGGAAAATCACTCTTTCTTCTCCTATGGATTTTGCTGACGGTGGGATGCAAAAACAAAGGCGAAAGTGCGGAACAAACCGCTATGCCCGTGTCGGTTGCCGAACCCGAGGTGCGCGATGTGACCCTTACCCATACCTATCCCGGATATCTGAGTGCCGATGCTACGCTCCAACTTGTGGCACGTGTCAACGGTGTTCTCCTCAAGAATAATTACGACCCCGGGGCACGTGTCAAGAAGGGAGATGTTCTCTTCCTAATAGAACCCGATACCTATCGCGATGCCGTGACTCAGGCCGAAGCCAAACTCCAAACGGCCGAGGCGGAGCTTTCGTACAACAAAGAGAATCTGGAACGTATGCAACAAGCTATAAAGAACGATGCTGTGAGTCGTATTGCTCTGCTCCAGGCCGTGGAGAGTGTGAAACAGAGCGAGGCCAACGTGCGTAGTTGTAGGGCGGCACTGAACCAGGCACGTCTGTCGTTGAGCTATTGTTACGTGCAGGCTCCCTGCAATGGAGTGATGTCGGTAGCCGCTTATTCGGCGGGTGCTTATATTAACGGAGCATCGTCGCCTGTCACTTTGGGTACGCTTTACAAGGATGACACCATGTATTGTTACTTCTCTATCCCCGGGAGTGCTCTGTCCGAGGATGCCCTGCGCGATACCTTTTCGGTCGTAACCGTACATCTGGACGATGGAACTGAGTTGCCTCGTAAGGCGCACATCGACTACCGTTCGCCCAATGTGTCCATGACCACCGGTACCCGCACCGTACGAGCCGACTTGGCCAACCCGGACGGTATGCTCAAGTCCGGCGCTTTCGTTACGGTCACCCTGCCTTATGCCCGAGAATCCAATGCAATACTTGTGCGAGATGCTTCGATAGGGGTGGATCAACAGGGTAAGTACCTCTACGTTGTCAACGACTCCAATAGAGTGATGTATCGCACCATAAAGACCGGTCAATTGATAGACGATTCCCTCCGCCTGGTGACTCACGGTTTGCAACCTCGTGAACGCTACGTCACTCAGGCTCTCCTGAAGGTACGCGACGGTATGACCATATCTCCTCAAATGACTCCTTAATACCTATTATAATATGCGTTTTACAGACTTCTTCATAGATCGCCCCATCTTTGCCACCGTGCTGTCGCTACTCCTCATTGTAGCCGGCAGTGTGGCGCTCTTCTTGTTGCCCGTGAGTCAGTTCCCCGATATTACACCTCCTACGGTGCAGGTTTCCACTACCTATCCCGGAGCCAACGCTACGACTGTAGCGCAAACCGTGGGCATTCCCATTGAACAGCAGGTGAACGGTGTGGAGGGGATGATGTATATGTCTTCCTCCAGTACCTCCTCCGGACAGTACACTCTGACCGTCACCTTTGAGGTGGGTACCGATGTAGATATGGCGATGGTACAGGTGCAAAACCGTGTAAACCAGATTACTTCTACCTTGCCCGATGCTGTCAACAAGCAGGGTGTCACCGTGCGCAAACAGTCTGGTAACATTGTTCTGTTGGTGACTCTCACCGGCGATGGCGAACAATCCGGACTCTATCTTAGCAACTACGCTCGTCTGCAACTGGTTAATCCCTTGACTCGTGTGCCCGGAGTAGGCGATGTGCAGGTGATGGGAGTGGGCAACTACTCCATGCGTGTATGGCTCAA
>CAYOKO010000100.1:0-7354 GCA_964404555.1 uncultured Bacteroidaceae bacterium
GCGCCGTCCTATTGTGTGTCATCCTAGCTTTAAATAAATCTTCTTACCCTCACATGAGGACGATATGGAGAGTCAGATCTTCACCATCACGGCACCATAGGCAGGAACAAGAACCTCCAGCGGAGCGTTCGGCGTAAACATCACCGAAAGCGCATCCCCCGAGATAAGCTCCTTTGCCTTCACCGGTGACGGCTGCGGTGCTATCTTCATGCACTCAAAGGCATGAGACGGGATGTTAACGTGCGTCTTCAACGGCTGATCCGAGAAGTTCGCAACAATCACTAACACATGCTTACCCATATAACGCAGGAAAGCATATTCCTTATTATTATCGAAATACTCACTCTGCGGATTCACATACATGAGGTCGAAGAAACCCTCACCCCCCAAGATGCTCTCGCGACGATTCAGCTGAAGAATCAGTTTGTAATAGTCGCGCAAGTCCTTCTCCTGCTTCGTAAGCTTACTTACAGAGAACTTACCCTTGTGTACCCAGCGACGTACGGTGTCCACACTCCAGTAGTCAAAGATAGTGGTGCGACCATCCATACCGCTGAAGCCCTCTACATCCATACCCTTCTCGCCCAACTCCTGACCGAAGTACAGCATGAAAGGATTGTCCGTCATACAAGCACTCACCACCAACGCCGGCTTCGCCTTCTCCGGGTCACCCGCAAAGAAGCTCGATGCTATGCGCTGCTCATCGTGGTTCTCCAGGAAGTTAAGCATACGGTGACGTATGTCCTGAAGTCCGCGCCACGTTTCCGTAATAGCCGTAGCACCGGCATGACCGCAAACCACAGCACGGAGCGTATCGTATAGACCCACCTTGTCGTACAAGTAGTCAAAGTGACCGTTGTGCAGATAGTTACGATACTCAGCCGGGTTATACACCTCGGCTATGAAGAGCACCTCCGGATACTGCTCCTTAATCTGCGGAATCACCCATCCCCAGAAAGCACAAGGCACCATCTCCGCCATATCACAACGGAAACCGTCTACCCCCTTAGCCGCCCAGAAGAGCAAGATGTCACGCATCTTTGTCCACGTAGAAGGCAGCGGGTCGAAATGCTGCGCACGGTGATTGTTATAATCCACACCGTAGTTGAGCTTTATGGTCTCATACCAGTCGAACTGCGACGGATGATTGTGGAACACATCGTTTCCCGTAGCACGTGCCGGAAACTCCTCGTAGTCCGGCACATCGGCCGACTTAATACACTTAGGCAATGCCACCGCCTCACCCGGGATGTAGTAGAAGTTGTTCTGCGGAGAGAACGCCACCGAAGTGTCATCCCCCTCCCCCAAATCCTGCACACCGGCGGGTTTTGCCAGCGACTTATAGCTACGTGCCACATGATTGGGCACAAAGTCAATGATGACTCGTAACCCCGCATCATGCGTACGTTGCACCAATGCCTCGAACTCACACATACGTTTACCGGGATCCACGGCAAGGTCAGGGTCTACGTCGTAGTAATCCTTAATAGCATAAGGCGACCCCGCCTTACCCTTCATAATAGAAGGATTGTCGGCAGGCATACCCCAAGCGGAGTAGTCCGTCTGTGTAGCGTGGCGTATAATGCCCGTGTACCACACGTGCGTAATGCCCATAGAGGCTATCCTATGAAGTGCGGTAGGCGTGAAATGCTCCATCTTGCCGCACCCGTTTCTTTCTATACTACCGTTCGACTCGCAAGGATGCACATCGTTGCCAAAGAGTCGCGTAAAGACCTGATATATCTGTATCTTTGCCATAATCACCTATTAGAAATAAAGTATATGTGTGTGTGCGAGCACCGTCTTAGTTGATACCGTAAATCTTAGCGTCTACCTTGCCCTTGGCTATCTTCACGATCATACCCTGGAGAGCCTTGCCGGGACCACATTCGCAGAACTCGTCGGCACCCGCCTCTATCATATTGTTTACCTCGTCGGTCCAACGAACGGATGCTGTAAGCTGTGCAATCAAGTTGCTCTTAATCTCCTCGGCAGCAGTATGTGCCTTACCGTCTACATTCTGATATACAGGACACTTAGGAGCAGAGAACTGAGTAGCAGCGATAGCCGCCTCGAGCTTGTCCTTAGCAGGCTGCATAAGGGGTGAGTGGAAAGCACCTCCCACCTTGAGCACAAGCGCACGCTTGGCACCGGCAGCCTTCAACTTCTCGCAAGCCTCGTTTACAGCCTCGATGTTACCACTGATAACCAGCTGACCCGGGCAGTTATAGTTGGCAGGAACCACCACATTACCCTCGGTAGAAACCTCCTTACAGATGTTCTCGATGGTCTCGTTGTCAAGACCCACGATTGCAGCCATAGTAGAAGGAGCCGCCTCGCAAGCCTCCTGCATAGCCATAGCACGAGCGTACACCAGCTTCAAACCATCCTCGAAGGAAAGTGCGCCGGCAGCGACCAGAGCAGAGAACTCACCCAGAGAGTGACCGCCCACCATGTCGGGACGGAACTCATCGCCCATGCAGATGGCAGAGATAACGGAGTGCAAGAAGACCGCCGGCTGAGTAACCTTAGTCTGCTTCAAGTCGTCATCGGAACCGTTGAACATGATGTCGGTAATGCTGAATCCTAATATTTCGTTGGCTTTATCGAATAATTCCTTTGCAGTCGCATTGTTTTCATAAAGATCTTTACCCATACCGGAGAACTGTGCTCCCTGTCCGGGAAATACATATGCTTTCATATCGTTTTATTAAGTTTTTAATTACTATTCGGGCGCAAAAATACAATCATGTGCGTATCTCATTGATTATTCTTCATTTACGAATGTTTCTCAAATCGCTTAGCAACAAAAAAGCATTAAAAATGCACAAAACACCAGCTTTTTAGTACTGGTTTCGCCCGCAAAATTACGGATTAATTTTCAAATCTGCAAGATATTGACGAATAAAAGACAAAAAAAGTGACTATTCCTCACGAACTATCACTTCAAGAGAGAAATGGGCAACACGCCCATTTCAATTCATAAATCAAATTAGATATGGAATAGAACTTTTTTTATGGCACATATAACGACACCAAGAACGATGAGTGCGAACCAATACCACGATTGCAGGCGGAACCTTTCCCACGATGTGAAATCACGTTCCACAGTCTTCGTCTCGGTTTTTGTTTGCTTTATATATCTGTCCCTATATGCGATGCTGTCCTTCGTCGAGAGGGTTTTACTTGTCGGAACCGACTTCTTTTGCTCCTTGGTTGCCAATCTATGATATAGCGTCCCATCCGGATTGATGCGTGCGTCACTCTCTGCGTAGTCGTTCTCTAGATGCGAGCTGTCTGAAAGCGTTATCCTCTCGGCTGTCTGCAATGGGATGTCTATGTACACAGTGTCCGGGACTAGGACAATCCGCTCTCTCACTTCCACACGGACGCTGTCCGATGCGTTGCTGTCTATGGTCGTCCCTGTAGTACGCTTCGTGGCGCAACCGCATAGGATAAGCAGTGTGACCGAAGCAACCGCATTCTTTAGAACCTCATACATCATTCCTTGAAGGTTATAGAATTCACCCTGTTCTTCCACCCTTTTATAAACTTCTTCTGTGATGGCTTGCGGCGAACAATACTATCAAAGAAGGCGATGCGAGCGGAAAGGATTCGGTTAAACAATATACGCTGATTGGCGTTGTTCAATGTGGTGAGCGTTTGTTTTCCACAAACTCCGTCGACTGTGACACCGAGAATCCTCTGCACTGCCTTAATGGATGTGCGAGTACCGGAACCCCATGCCCAATCGACACAGATGTTGGCAATAGATTGGTTTTTGATGTTGTCTCCTTGCCATTTGTCCCAAAAGTGAGGTTTAAGGACACGATTTACGGCATCATCCTCGGTTATGAGTTTCAAATCGTCTACGTCAATGTCTCCGTCACCGTCCTTGTCATACCCTACAGCACGCCATGTGGCGAGCGTCACCCCCATATTGGTGGCTCCTCCACCGTCTACCGGGTCGTTTACAAATTTACCCTCCCATTTAAGGATAAACGGTTTTAGTTTGTTTACGTCTGCCATATTTATAATGTTTCTGTCTCTTCATCTTTAAGATTCGACTTGTTCTCTTGATACTGTTCTATCGTGAGTCCCTCACGTGGCGGGGTCGATGCGTTCGGTGGTTGACGGAACGGGCACTTAGCATCGTCACAACGTACACTCACCAGCTCCACTTCCATATTTCCCTTCGCTTTCAGCAACTCGATGATTTCAACATTCAGTTTCCTGACTATGTCCGTTTGTTCCGAAAAGCGTTTCTCCTTCTCTATGAGCTGCTGTTGTAGGAACTCGATAGTGTCTTTTAGTGTGCTAAATTCTGCGTGGTCGGCTTCTGCTTCTGCTGTTCGTTGATTGCTTTTGCGATTTAATAGGTACTTGACGGCTTCCCAGCCGCCAAGAGTACCTATTATCGTCATAATCGTTTCAATCATATTGGTTATGTATATCTATGGTTTCTTACTGCAAAAGTAGAAAAAATGTTTGTATGATAATCATTTTAATGTCTAAAAATGACTTTTTATTATTAATGATTAGTCAGCCGTGAGCTTTAGCGCACCTCCGGATACGGAAAGCGTGTACCAGGTGCCACCAATCTTCAACCGAGCCTTACCATCCGAGAACTCAAATCCGGCATCTCCTGACTCCATTTTATGTAGTACCTTCTTATTTTCAATGACCGTTTCTACATATTGCTCGTGAGAACAACCTACGGCGTTTCCGTTAGCGAAATATCGAGACATAAGGATGTTTGACACAGCCTGCCAATTGGAAAAAGAAGCGCTGAAGGAGTAATTTGTATAGTCAGCAGCAGACTGACCTGTGCCATAGAGACAAATCGTCACCTTGTGCGTACCGGAGAATATGGCATAATCCTCAATTGTAATGGTTTTGTCCTTAATTACACTAAAATCCGTTCCGCCATTTGCTCCATAGTCTATCCTTACAGACCCCAACGTAACCTTTCCGTCTAGAACTATAGAAAGGACAGCGTTTCCATGTGTCGACAGTTTGGATGTGTCGAGATTGCTCATCGCAGCGGACAAATTCAGTACGACAGACCCACTGAGAGTGCCGTTGTGGTCAAACGTGAACGTGCCGACATCAACCTTTACCGTTGACTCGGCTCCGTTATAACATATAGTTTTACACGATCCCGTATCCGTTAGCGTAATATCCATTTTCGAGGATGTCCCATCACCAAATAAATCCCCCGACGAAATGGTCTCGCCAGAAATCTTCACGTTCGCATCTGTATCATCGTAAGCGATGAGAGCGTTGTCCGATTCGCTGATATGGATACGCTTCCCCTCCTTGGCGGTCATCAAGTCGCGGACACCGAGATTCTCGATATAGGCAAATTCTGCCAAGAGCAATTCTGTAGCCACACTTTCGAAAGAGGCTCCAAAGGCATTCCAATACGTTGTATTCGTCGGGAGCGTACCTGCCGGAATAGTACCTGCGGTTATCTGCGCAATATAATAGGCTCCGTCAGTGTACTTAACGCAGTCTAGCCGATACTCTGTTCCGTAATATGTTTCTGATTCTTTCCAATCTCCACGGAATACCATTGCAGGGCTTTTACCATTTTCTCCTTTCTCGCCGGAGATGCGCACAGGCGTAGACCATTGAGTTATTAGGGTGCTTCCATCGAATGAAATCTTCGCAGATGTCATCCATAGATAATATCCGGTACTGAGAGTCGGTGCAGTTGTACTCCATCCGGTTGGGTATCTAGTCGATTTCGTCAGACTAGGAGCCGTTGTCGGGGAACCATTCTTTTGATAACGTAGTTCATAATAAGCACCATCTTCCGGGAGATAATTCCAAAGTGCCGGTGTTGAGAAGCCACCCCAAACTCCATCCTTCTTCACTCTTATAGATTCGAATTGGTATCTGTACGATGTGTTTACACTGGACGGGTTATCGGTCCACTTTTTATAGAAAGCACCCCAGTTGTCGTTGTCATACGTATAGGTTACTTTCCCGGTGGACTCATCCGTATTAGCCGTAACAGGAGGAACGCCTTCTTCTAGATTGAACTTCGAATAATAAATCTTTCCATCCACTCCACGACACAGCTCACCCGTCATATATGAATCGTCCTCGTCATAATCGTCCACATTCAAGGCGGGAATATAATCATCTACATACGGGTCGGAATATGGGGCGTTAGGCTTTTCACTTCCGTACATTAACAGGTAAATGCGTTCCTCGTTCTCGTTGTCCGTGTAGAACTGTTTCGGTGCGCTCCATGCAGAAACCTTCCCATAATTATCGACTGTTCCGAATGAAATCCAGCAATCGTCCGTAGTAATAATTCTGTAATAAGCACAATCTTCATTGTCCGAACCTTCCGTATCTTTTAAATACATCACCTCAATCGTATGGCTTCCTGCCTCTCTGATGGGGAAATATATAATCGATGCGTCGGAAGTTCCGGAAACACGTTTTGTATAGTTCTTTACGACCTCATTTCCGTTCGTATCCTTCTCGATGATGGAGGTATCCAATTTGCCTATATATAGATAGTCGGACGCATACTGACTAGATGGTTTCAATTGGACAATTACCTGCTGATACGGCTTTGTTGTCGTGAACGAAATTACACTCTTTGTGTAAGATAACTTACTACTCGTGGAGTCACTTATTCCAACAGGTGACTTATAGTACCCGGACCCATCACTCTGTAACGTCCATTCTCCTTTGTGCGTGATGGCAAAGATTTCTCTGTCAGGAGTGTCAGACCATCCAACGGGTACAAGGTCTGTCCCGGTGGGAGTCTTCGGGGTCGAGATGTAGTAGCAATACGCAATACACGTTCCAACACCATTTGTTCCAACGGTTCCATCGGCTCCGTTTTCTCCCGATATTCGTACAGGCGTAGACCACTTCGTTTTTAGATTATCATCGGCATCTATTTCCGCTTGAATCATCCACAAATACTCGCCACTATTCAATTGGGGTGGTTCGTCCGTCCAACCATTGCCGGGGTCTCTACTGTCTGCATCTCGATCCGGACCTTTAGTCGTTGACGTGTTTTTGTTGTACTTGAAATCTGTGTAAGCACCCGCCACACCGTCTTCTCCGGTAACTTGCACAGGATAGCTCCAATCTCCGGCTGTCCCTGTCGCTCCGGAGATGGTTGCTTTAGACATCCACCACTTGCCGACAGCATCCGGTGCGTCCGTCCATCCGGTTGGGATAGGATTCGTACCTGTTGGCTTCCCCGGATTATCATCACTTGACTTAAATACATAACTTACCCAATCGCCATTTTCTCCCGAGATGCGCACAGGCGTAGACCAATCCGTCTTCATTGTATCGTCTGAGTTTATCTCCGCTTGAA
>CAYOKO010000101.1:0-7196 GCA_964404555.1 uncultured Bacteroidaceae bacterium
AAACGGGAACGCCTCTCCGTAGATTTGCGTAGGTAGGAGAGGACGTTCCCAAATGTGACAATAAAAAAAGTTTAATAGCCCGGATTCTGCGGAGTGATACCCAAGTCCTCACCCTTCAGACCGGTTGGAATAGGTTGACGGTAGTGACGTCCCTTTACATTATTGTACTTAGCAACCAAATGCTTGTGAATCTTAGCAAAGAAAGAAGATACCGTGCTGCCGTCGCGACCTGTACCACCCTCCGTAGCATAACTGTTATCGAAGTGCTCGTAGCCGGCAACCTTCTGTACCGTGGAAATCAAGGTCTTCCAACGATAAAGGTTCAGCAATTTCTTCTGTTCATACGTAAACTCATAGTCCCATTCACGCTTGATCTGATCGAAGGTAGGAGCGCTCACTGTTTCCAGTCCGGCACGTGTACGCAACTGATTGAACGGTTCTGCAGCCTCACTGTTGCGACCCAACTGTACCAAAGCTTCAGCCTTAATCAACAGCACCTCAGCATAGCGAACCTCGATACGGTCTACGGAATTCTGAGTGATTTCCAGGTTCTCTGCATCGGTATAAGAATGGTCTATACCCTTGCCGTTTGCCGGAGTGTAGATGGGAGAATAGTAGGTGTAGGTATATCCATCCTCCGGATTGGTGATTTGTGTAGCGTAGGTCACAGGCAAACGCTTATCGTTCGGCTGCTCGGCATACCAATCATCATACAAGTCGATATCTGCCACCTCGGTGTGGTTCTCGGTAAACGCCTGACCGTTCTCTCCGTTCTGGAACGGGAAGGTCCATGAACAGTGCGTCTGGTGGTTGCCCTGTGCATCGCTGGCATCGCCATCGTGCTTGATGGTCAGCAAGTGCTCGTTGGTGCCACGTTTGTTGCTCTCGTAGTCACGACCCCAAAGTTTGGAGAAGTCCGGATCAAGAGCCAATTTGCCGCTGTTAATCACCTTGTTCGCATATTCTACAGCCTTCTCCAAACGAGAACTTGTGTAGCTGAACGCAGGGTCGGTCTGTGTGGAAGCAATGGCCTGAACCTGGTCGTAAGACAGCGGGTTGTCACCCCAAGCCAGATAAGCACGAGCCAACAGCGCTTCGGCAGCCTGCTTGGACGGAGTAACGGGGTCGCCGGAATAGTCGAGCAAGAGACTCTCGGCATCGGTCAGGTCGGCAATGACTTGTGTGTAGACATCGTCGATAGACTTACGCTCGGTAGTGCTTCCGCCCTCCTCTGTGTACACGGGAACTTCGCCCCATAGTTGTACCAGATAGAGGTAGGCGAGACCACGCAGCAACTTGGCTTTACCCAGGGCCGCATTGTATCCGGCTTGTGTCAGTTTGCCATTGGCAAAGGCATCTTTTATGAGGGTGATGTTCTCGTTGTCGGTACTGATACCCAAGAACAAGCGGTTGAAAATCTTCACCTGATACCATGTGTCGGCAGCTTGTTCGAAGCGGCTGTTCAGCGGACCTGCCTCAGACTCCTCGCCCTCGAAGGAAATCAAGTTGTCGGTATTCAACTCGATGACGAAGGAGAAGGAAGAACTCAGTGGTTGCCACTGTTGATAAACTCCGTTCACGGTAGAGATGGCGGTTCCATCGTTGGTAATAGGGTTGTTGATGATGTTGCCGTTGCCGCTACCGCCACCGGTCGTTGTGTTATCATCGTCATCACTGCTGCAGGCAGCGAAGGTTAGAGAGAGCAGAGCCGCTCCCAAGAGTGCATTAATTTTTAAATTTTTCATACGTTCCAAATTTAATTTACTGTTCAACAAATACTTTTTTCTAATCACATTTTTGTATTTCTCCAAGGGGGAGTGGGCATAATGAGGGTGTGCGCGCTACACCCTGCTAGCCCGTAACTAATTAATAATGTATTGTATATAAGATTCTATATTAAAAGCTTAAATCCACACCGAACAAGATGGTTCTTGACGATGGATATGCGCCGCTGTCCGTTCCCGATGCTACCTCCGGGTCATAACCCGTGTAGTTCGTGATGGTGAACAGGTTGCTACCCGTAGCAAATACCCGCAGTCCCACCGGCAACTTTTTGAGCGGTATCGTATAACCGATGGTCACGTTGCGCAGTTTCACAAACGAAGCATCCTCCACATATCGGCTGTCGATATACGATGTAGAACGAGCATTGCTTGCATACGGAAGCGTGTTCGAAGCATTCTCCGTGGTCCAACTGTTCAGCACCGTGCGCAGCAGGTTGTAACTATCACTCGTCTGCTCCAGACGTCGACCCAGCGCATTGAAAAGTTCGTTGCCTACACTCCCCGCAAAAGCGATGCTTACATCCAGACGTTTCCAACGGAAGCGAGAAGAGAGACCGAAGGTGATGTCCGGCTGTATGCTACCCAAGATGGTGCGGTCGTTGCCATCGATACGTCCGTTGCCGTCCAAATCTCGATACTTCACTTCGCCCGCTTTCAGCGTAGAACCGTTGAGCGTAGGCAGGAGACTCGGGTCCTCGTTACTCTGAACAATTCCGTCAAAGACCAGACCGTAGAAGGACCCGAGGGCCTCCCCCTTACGTAATATGCGCTCATTACTGCTACCCAAGATCACGTTGTTGGTTGTACCCATATCCGTAATCTCGTTTTTGTTGTGTGCTATGTTTCCTGCAACCGACCAATCGAGGTTCTTCTTGCGGAGCAGCGTGAGGTCGGCAGAGAACTCTATACCCTTGTTCACCACATTGCCCACATTCTGCAACTGAGTGCTCACTCCTGCGGCGAATCCCATAGGCACCTCCAGCAACAGATCCTTCGTCTTCTTGTAGTAGACATCGGCTACGATGTTCAGACGATTGTCAAAGATGTTCCAATCCACACCGATGTTGGCAGAGGTTGTTGTTTCCCACTTCAGATTGTCGTTTGCCGCATTGCTCTTGGAGTAACTCGAAGAACCGTCATACTGTCCCGCTGTGTAACTCAGTGAGTAGTCGTAGTCCCCAATCTCCTGATTGCCCACTACGCCGATGGAAGCACGTACCTTCAAGGCATCCAACCACTTGGAAGTGTGGATAAAGGACTCGCGTTCTGCATTCCAGGACACACCCAGTGAGGGAAAGTATCCCCATCGATGGCTCTTGGCAAAGCGAGAGGAGTTGTCTGCACGCAGAGTTGCTGTGGCGTTGTAGCGGTCCTTCAGCGTATAGTTGACACGTGCGATAAAGGAGTTCAAAGATGCCTCCGTAGCTCCCGACTTCGGCGGATATACACTGGAACCATCCGCTAGGTTGTTGTATTTCAAATCCTCGTTGGTGAAGTGTGTCACCAATACCGAGTTGTAGTTCGTCTTGCTAGACTGATAGGTGTAGCCTGCCAGTGCATCCAGGTAGTGGTCGTTGCCCAACTGCTTGCCCCATGAGAGTGTGTACTCCTCCTGCCATATCTCATTGGACTTGTGACCGATACCTCCCAATCCCTCGTTGGACAGACCCAGAGAAGTGTAGGACGGAGAGAAATAGTTCTGTGTAATCTGCTCCTTGTTCAGTCCCACCGTTACCTTCGCCGTGAAGTCGCCGAACTGATACTGCGCCCACACGTTGGACAACAGATAGTTGTTGATGCTCTCCGCCACGGAGTTCTTCAAGTCCGATACCGCATTCGCCGTCTTGTTGCCGATGGCAAAGTAGGCATATTCATAGGGGTTGCTATAGTTGTAACCGCCATCCTCAGCATACACCGGAACCACCTGTGGCGTCAACAGACCGTAGACAAAGCTGTTGGTGATGCCGGCAGAGTAGGGGGAGGAGTTGTACTGCACCTCTTCGGTCGTTGTCAAACCGTTCTGTGTACTCTTTCCGTAGGTGGCCGAGATACCGTAGGTGAAACCCTCGAACAGTTTCCAATCGGCGTTCAAGTGGAAGTTGTATCGCTTAAATCCGGAGTTCACGATGATACCGTCCTGATTGGTATAATTGGCAGAAAAAGCATATCGTCCTTTCTCCGTACCTCCGTTGATAGACACCTCGTGGCTCTGTCGAAACGCAGTGCGCAGCATTGCATCTTGCCAATCGGTACCCTCGCCCAGAGCAGCTATCTGTTCCTCGGTATAACCACCTTTGTTATAATAATATTTCTTCTGGAACGCCGCCCATTCCTGAGCATTCATCAAGTCCAGTTTCTTGCTCACGGCATCGAATCCCGCCGTGTATCGATAGTTCACCTTCGTCTCTCCGCGCGTACCCTTCTTGGTGGTGATTAAGATGACACCGTTGGCACCGCGTGAACCGTAGATGGCGGTTGCGGAGATATCCTTCAGCACCTCTATGGAGGCGATGTCCGAAGGGTTGATGGTGCTCAGTGGATTCAGGCTGCTCTCAATGGCACCCAGTCCCGTCTTGGAAGCACTTGCATCCTTATAATATATAAATCCATCGATGACGTACAGCGGATCGTTGTTGGCATTCACGGAGTTACCTCCACGGATACGTATATTGGAAGCCGCTCCCGGTTGACCGGAGCTAGCCGTCACATTCAGTCCTGCCACGGCACCGCTTAGGGCAGCATCGATGGTGGTTGAGGCTTCCACATGTAGGTCATCGGCAGTGATTTTCACTACGGAGCCGGTGAGTTGGGTACGCTTCTGCGTGCCGTACCCCACTACAACCACCTCCTTGAGTGCCTCTTGTTCTTCGTCAAGACGAATGTCCACGGCACTCGAAGCGTCTTTCACAGTTAGTTCTTTCGCTTTATATCCCACGTAGCTCACTCTTATGCGTGCGGGGAATGTTACAGATTCCAGTTGAAAATTTCCATCATAATTGGTGACGGTGCCACGACCATCCTGCAGTTGGATGGTCGCACCTATCACCGCATCTACGGACTGCGCATCGGACACCTTGCCACGGAGAATACCCGTAGTGGGAGGTATTTCGCCCGTTTGCTCCGGTAGGTCTGTCAGAGGGTCGCTTCCCTCCGGCAGCCTGCTGTTAGCATATAAATAGGTGGAACCCAATGTCAGTCCCAGTAGTCCAAACCATTTCGCTTTCATTCCAAATTATTTTTTTTATCGTCCAAATATTCCTTAATTTCACACTGCAAAGTTACAACGTTTGTGAAAATCCTACAATCCCTCATTTGCAGTATATTGTCTACTAAATTAGTAGTAGTCGGTTGTACTATAACTATGGTATGTCTGTGTCGATTTCTACCACGTTTATAGGGCAAAGGTGGCATTTACGAAGAAATTGCGCCCTTTTTGGGGGATATGGTTCCAATCGCTGTATGTGGAATAGCTCCTATTCAGTGCGTTTTCAACACCTGCTCGAAGGGTGAGATTGCGCTGCCACACCTTTGTGTCCCACTGCACGTGAGCATGGTACACGGCGTATCCTGCCGTTTCCACCTCGCCGTATTTTTCACTGTAGTCGCGATGACGGTCACACAATTCCGCCCCCAATTCCAGGCTCCACTCCTTTCGTGTAAAGTGAACGGAAGGTTTGCAGGTGAGCGGTGCAATCAGCGGCAGGCGATTTCCCGTGCTCTCCGCACCATACGCATATCCGCCGTCCACGTGGAAACGCAACCACGGTGCCGCCGTGTAGTCCACGGTCAACGCCACATTGCCGATTTTTGCGCTGTGCAAATTGCGGTAAATCTTCACTCCCGCAGCTCCCAATGTCATGGAGGAGAGTCGACTCTCCGGTACACCTATTATATAATTGGTAAGGAAAAACAGATTTCCCTCCAAGTTGATGAACCAGCGCTCGTTGCGCCATGCCACGGAAGCGTTCAACTCCTTTGCCGTCTCGTTTTTGAGATTCGGATTGCCTATGTAGTCGTATTGGTCAAAGATGTTGTTCAAGAAATATCCACATGCTTCGCTCACTGTAGGTGTGCGATTGCCGTATCCCACACCTGCACCCAGTTTCCAACCACCGTGTGTAAAGGTATATCCGGCGGAGACGTGTCCCTCGCCCTCCCAACGACTGCGAGCCATATCGGTGAAGTAGATTTCCAATGCGTCGTATCCCTCCTCGTTGGCAATCTTCCGATACTGACCGCTCACCTTGGCAGAAAAGTGCAGGGCATGGTCATTGCTCAGCATCACATCGTCGCTCAGCGAAACACCCGAATTCAGCGTTCGCACATCCGGCCAGGTCAACATGAACATCGGTGCCCCTCCCTCCGGGTGCATGGTCATATCGGCGTATAGCTTGTTGTAATAGAGGTCGTAGTTCACTTGATACTCGTGTTTCCCGCGGAATCCCTGCAACAAACTGTAGATGCCGGAGGTGCTGCTGCGTCCCGGCATGTCCATGTGAATCACCACGTTGGGACGTTTTGTGTCGTCCATGTCGTGGGTGATGCGGTTGTAGTACATCTTTGTCTCCCAACGATGGAACCATCCCCCCATGCGTTCGCGGCGATAGGAGAGGGCGGTGATGAGGCCCTTGGCAGATTTCACATCCATGCGCAGGGCGGGATATCCCACATTCGTGGCAACATCGTAGATGGCAGTTGCCTCCAAGATGTGGTTGTCTTTGGGTTGCCACCCCACATTGGCAAAGCCGTTTACCTTTGTGAACTGTGAGTACAACACCTCCGTACCGTCCCCCGTCTTATAGTTGTCGGCATGTCTACGAAACAGTCCGAAATTGCCGTAGAAACGATGAGACGACACCTCGGCATCCGCCCCATACACCTGTACCCGTCCATTGCTTTCCACTCCTGCTTGTAGGTTGTAGCCGACGGGAGCCTTGTCGAATCCCACCTTACGGAGCCTCAAGTCTATGCTTCCCCCGATGTTTCCCGCCGCCTGCGGGTTGCCGTCCAGGCCGGATTTGAGATTGATTTGTTGCAAGTTCCCGGTCTCCACATACGATGTCACCGGATCCATTCGGTCGGTGCAAGCGCTAAAGATCTTCATTCCATCGATGGTAGTAGACAGTCGTTCCGTCTGCATGCTATTGACGATAGGTTCCCAGGCATATCCGCCGCGTTTTATCATATTCACCTTTTGCAGGTGTTGCAAATATTCATCGATGGAAGCCAAACCTCCCTTGCCCACCTCTGTCCTTTGGTGTGCCGTAGATTGAATGACGATTTCGTCCATGTCAATTTCTCTGCGCACAGCCTCCGTAGCGAGTGAATCGGAGATTGCAAAAACAGGAAGACTTACCAGAAGTCCTCCTGCGCAAAAGATCAATTTATCGAAAAAAACATTACTCATAAACA
>CAYOKO010000102.1:0-7100 GCA_964404555.1 uncultured Bacteroidaceae bacterium
AGTGGCGAATTACATCAAAAATGAATGTGTAAATTCGAAAATTGAATAGGTGCTATTTCTTTGCCGCATCTGTAGGACTTTTGCCAAACTCACTTTTATAGCATTTGGCAAAATAGGACGGAGAGGTAAAACCTGTGCGATAAGCCACCTCGGAAACGGTTAGCCCACCACCGGCAAGAAGTTCGGAAGCTCGTTTTAGACGTGCCATTTTCAATAACTCTGTCGGAGTGCATTGTGTTATATTCTTAATGCGACGGTAGAGCTGCGTTCTACTTACACCCAATTCCTCGCCCAAATCCTCAACACTTAAGGCACTATCACTCATGCGTTCCTCCAATAGCTCACGGAAACGATTTACAAACTTCAAGTCTTCACTATCTTTTTCTACCTCCTCCAACTTCTGCGACAGAACCACCAACTGATTACGCTGGGCTGCCAATTGGTCACGCTGTTCGGAAAGCTTATCTCGCTGTTGTTCCAGCTGATTCTTCTGCATAGATAGCTGGTCACGCTGTGCCTCCACCTTAGATTTCTGTTCCCGGAGTTCGCGATTCAATCGGTCGCGCACCCAATAGGCACGGGTGATACCGGCAGCCAACAAGATAAGGAGAACTATCACCGCTCCATTGACATAGAGCAAGAAACGTTGCGTGGCGTACCGCTCCATCTGTCGGTCTATACGCACACCCAACTGTTCCAACTTGGCATCACGGTCTATGATATGCTCCGTTTGCAACTGCAATAAACGAGCATTCGTGATATCTACCAATGCAGTGGGGAGAATAGTTTCACGATTGTATTTCTCTCCTCTCAAAATACGCAGAGCCACTTGCATAATTACATCGCCACCCGTAGGATAAATAAATGTGGCATCTATCTCTCCATCCAATACTTTCTGCACCCCACCCGTAGGTTCCGGTAATGCATCGATACCCACGACGAAGATATGTTTCATGTTGGGATACTGATCTATAGCATCGCGTGCAGCCTCTGCCATACGGTCGTTGTGCGCAAAGACCACATCTATATCTTTTTGAGTTTTCAAGAGAGAATCCATCTTTTGGCGGGCAGACTTACCATGCCAGGCACCATCTATCTGTGCTACCAATTCTATCCCCTTGTGAGCTGCCAGTGCCTCAAGAAAGCCCTTGTGTCTGCGCATAGCCGGGGTGGAACCTGCTAGTCCGGTTATCTCCACTACCCTTCCCTTATCCTTCAACTTATTCGCTACATAGTTACCTATCTCGGAACCTATAAGGTAGTTGTCGGCTCCCACAAACGCATTGTACTTCTTCGATTCTATGCGGCGGTCTGCCACCACCACGGGAATGCCCATATCGTACGCTTTCTCTACTATCGGGGTGAGTGCCCTTGCCTCGTTGGGCGAGATAATGAGCAAATCCACTCGAGTATTGATAAAGTATTCCACATCGGCTATCTGGCGGCGACTATCATCGTTTGCCGTGCGAATCTCCAATTGTACGCAGTCGGAAAAGGCTGCTTCACGAGCCAACTCTCTGTTCATCTTTTGCCGCCAAGCATCATCACTACACTGTGACACTCCTATACGAAAAGGTTTCTCGCCACCCGTACAGGCGGTAAGAAGTAACAAAATTCCAAGTATAAGCAGCGTCCGTTTATTCATCTATATCGATTTAACTCCGACAAAGGTACAACTCTTTTTTTACATAGCCAAATTCTCTGCTAAAAAAATCGCCCTCCGGAAGGAAGGCGAAAATCTAGCAACAAATATATTAGAAACAAAAACTCTACTTCAACTCTTTAAGAATCTCTTCCGGGAATATCGGCATAGCACCACTCTGGGTACATACATACGCCGATACCTTAACGGCCAACTGATGCGCTTCACGCACCGTGTGTCCTTTCAAGATGGCTGCTACAAAGGTTGCCGTAAAGGAGTCGCCGGCACCTACCGTATCGGCAACCTCCACCTTGGGGGTCTCTACAAAAGAAACTTCACCCGGAGTGAATACGTAGGAACCGTTGACGCCACACGTTAAGATGAGCATCTTAAGGTTGTACTTGGCTAGAAGTATCCAGCACTTATCCTGTAAGTCTATGCCCGGATAGCCGAACATACGGCTTACCGTTACCAACTCCTCGTCGTTAATCTTCAAGATGTTACACTTACGCATAGACTGGCAGAGTATTTCCTTGGTATAGAAACCCTGACGGAGGTTGATATCAAAGATCTTGCACTGTCTGGAGCCTTCGGGCATGGCATCGAGAAACTTACCTATGGTTTCCCTGCTCACCACGCTGCGCTGTGCCAAAGAGCCGAAGCACACGGCACGGGTCTTCTTAGCCAGTTCCTCCAACTCGGGAGTGAAAAGGATGTTGTCCCAAGCGACACCCTCTTTTATATCGTACATAGGAACGCCCTCGGCATCCAGCTCTACTTGCACGGTTCCTGTGGGATAGGGAACCTTCTCTACATACCCCTTCAGTCCACGTTCCTTGAACGTATCCAGAATCTCTTGTCCCAATTTATCATCGCCTACCGCACTTACAACACGGCTATTAAATCCAAACTGAGATACGTGATAGGCAAAATTGGCAGGTGCGCCACCTATCTTCTTTCCTTCGGGCAGCACATCCCAAAGTGCTTCGCCCATACCTACTACTATGTTGTTACTTGTCATGATGTTGTTTATTTGGAATGATTAATGTTTAATTTTAAATGTATAAAAAATGAGATATGCCACACCGAACGTCATAACGGCTACGGCACCCAGCTGACCGATGGCATCCGATGCTACCCCCATAGCCAACGGGAATACAGTGCCACCGAACAAGCCCATTATCATCAGTCCGCTCACCTCGTTCTTCTTAGTGGGTTCTGCGATAAGTGCCTGTGAGAGAATAATGGAGAATACATTGCTATTGCCAAAGCCTATAAGGGCTATGCAAATGTATATCATGGGCTTTGTATCGAACACAAAAAGTCCCATCATTGCTACCAACATACAAGCTACGCTGATGGCAAAGAACGATTTGCTTGTCATTTTCTGCAAAATACCGGCACCAAGCAGGCAGCCCATGGTACGAAATATGAAATAAAGACTGGTGGCGAAGCCTGCCTCTTCGAGCGACATACTCAAACGCTCCATCAGAATTTTAGGCGCTGTGGTATTGGTTCCTACGTCGATGCCTACATGACACATGATGCCAAGAAACGAGAGGAGGATGAAGGGTTTCTTCAACAAGCTGATACACTCCACAAACCCGGAAGGATGTCCTTGTGACTTTTCCTCCTCTATCGGAGTAGCACCCAATAGGACGAGTGCCAACAAAGAGATAACCATATACACTGGAAAGAGTACACGCCAACCCAGGCCAAAGGTAGGTAATAGTCCTGTGGCACCCCACATGGCTATATAGGGAGCCAGGAAAGAGGCTATGGCCTTTACGAACTGACCGAACGTGAGAGCACTTGCCAACTTATCGCCTCCTATTAAATTACTCATCAAGGGATTTAAGGAGGTTTGCATCAAAGCATTTCCTATGCCCAAGAGGGAAAAAGCTACCAACATCACGCTGAAGGAGCTTCCGAAAATAGGGATTAACAACGACACAAAGGTTACTGCCAAACTGAGGAGTACCGTACGTTTACGTCCTATTTTATTCATCAACATACCCGTAGGAACGCTGAAGATTAGAAACCAGAAGAAGACCAATGAGGGAAACAGATTTGCCTCGGAGTCGGAGAGGCAAAGGTCGGCCTTCACATAGTTGGAGGCAATGCCTACCAAGTCCACGAATCCCATGGCGAAGAAACAGAGCATCACCGGGATGAGGGTTGCGCATAAATTCTTTTTACTCATAATAATCGAGGTTTTAAGGGTTACTTCCCGGCTAAGGGATATACTATAAGGTTTTCAAACTGTGTCTTTCCACCATCAGAAGTGAAGCGCAACGTATTGTAAGCAGAACGTGGAAATACTAAGTTGGTCATGGCTATGCGTCCACCATTCACAAAGGCTTCCACGGAGCAACGATCCACAAAAATTTGTAGATGATAAGAACTACCCGTACAGTGGTTCAGCAGAGCAAAGGTCTTAACGGGAAACTCGTGACTGAAGTCTGTTATCCCGCTCTGCGTACGATCCATCAGGAAACGACAATTTGCTACATCTAGAACAAGAAGCGTCTTCTCGCCCGCTGCGTTACACAGCTCCACCGTTGCACTCTTGGCGATTTCCGGAGTTATATCGACTTGTATCTCATACGCCATCTCACCTGCGGTCAGGGCATCGGCTACGCTCAAGGTATCTCCGTCTGTCACTGTCTGGGTGTCAAATGTACGAGCTGTACCACGCAATGCTTCTGTTTCCTTCACGGGGGCAGATGCCAGGTAAGTTTCACCACCATGAGTGTAAAGGCTTAACTCACGAGGCAGAGCATTGGCACTACGAAACTGTTGCGTGGGAACGGCATTGGCATACTGCCAATTACTCATCCAGGGAACAGCTATCATGCGGTCTCCGGTATTGGAGAAACAAACCGTAGCATAGTGATCCTTACCGTAATCCATCCATTTTACCACATTGGCATCGCTCTCGCAAGTAAAAGTAGTACCGTCGAAGTTGCCCACAAAGTATTCGGTAGCACTACCTCCAAACAAACAACCGGGATTAAGGTTCACGATGAGTACCCATTTCTTGTTATTCGGATTTCCATCTACCGACAGTTCCACCATATCCGGGCACTCAAACTGGCTGGGCATAGCACCATAGCCATAGCCAAAGCTACTCATGTAGGTCCAATCCTTTAGATTAGTGGAGGAGTAATAGCGTACTTCCTTATCGGCACTCACCACCATCACCCACTTATTCTGCGGTTCGTAACGGAACACCTTCGGGTCGCGGAAATCGCGAATGCCATCGAATGGGGTTAATACCGGATTACCATCGTATTTTGAATAGGTTCGACCGTTATCGGTACTGTATGCCATACACTGAATCTGCCCATGCACATCGCTGGCAGAGGTATAGAAAGCTATCAGAGCGTTGGCTCCAAAACCGGCATCATTGTTTGCATCTACCACATTGCATCCGGAGAAGATTTGACCCAATGTATCACGAGCTATGGCAACATCCAGGTTTTCCCAGTGTACTAAATCACGGCTTACAGAGTGTCCCCAGTGCATATTTCCCCACATGGATCCGTATGGATTATACTGATAATAAAGATGATACTCACCGTCCTTATAAACAAGACCGTTGGCATCGTTCATCCATCCATAGGCGGGGGTGTGGTGATAGAGTGGTCGGAAGGTGTCTCGGTTGGTGGTATCGAAGGTATTGGATACCTTAATGCTATCCCAACAAATCGCCTTCTTTTCCAACTTCTGTACCCGTACCACAGCCTCATCGGCATTGGTCGGTAATGCAAAGGGGACGTAGTAATCTACACTGTCTACCGCTAAACGTACATCCATATCCACATCGTCTGCTCTACCTAGATCCAAACGAACCTTTACCTCGCCTGCCGTCTCCTGGATAGGCAGTAATAGGTATTTAGTCACCGGAGCGGAGATGTGTACCAGGGTGGTGGAATCATTGGAATACTCCACACGAAACCCTTGCTCCGTGGAGCGGCAAGCCGCAAAAGCGGCTGCCAGGACCCCTAAGAGCGTCATGTTGACAAATTTACGTTTCATTTTCAATCGCATATCTTATAGAATAAATTATTAATATCCGGCATTCTGAGAATACAATCCGGGGATGTAGTACAACTGGTTGTAGGGAACGGGGAAGAACTCGTTCTTACCGGCTGTAAAGTGGGCATCGTTCAGATACTGTGCGTAGGACTGACCCTCATAGCTCACATTCTTCTCGGTCGCAAAGTAGTTGTTCAGCGTTTCGGAAGCTATACCCCAACGGCGAAGGTCGAAGAAGCGTCCATGCTCCATTGCCATCTCTAGGCGACGCTCCCAGCGCAAGCACTGACGTGCCTTGGTGACATCGGCAAAATAACTGGCAGGATAGAGTGCTATCTCACACTGGTCGGCAGCATAGGCTATGTGTTTGTCTATGGAGTTGGCTGCACGCTGACGTATGGCGTTAATGATGGTACGAGCCTCTTCCAAACGACCAACTTCTATAAAGGCCTCGGCACGCATCAACATTACATCTGTATAACGGAAAACATAGTCATTCATTGCAAATGCTTGCCAAGATCCATTGTACGTTTCACCTTTTGAACGCTGCGGAACCTCTTTTAAGGATGTGTAGTAACCGTAGGTGTTGGGGGTGCGGGAGTTGGCCGTGGTCATAATGTAATCTTCTTCGTACTTGTAGGGGAAGGTGGGTATGCCAACGGTGTGGAACAAACGTGGATCCCATTTTTGGTTGGTGGGTTGTCCATTGATAGGGTAGTCGGTTTCGGCATTGTAATCGTCGAACTCCGGCAATCCGTTACGTGTCTTAAAGGCATTCACTAGGTTTTGTGATGGTTTATGAAAATCCCATCCGCAACTCCAGAATCCCCAGCATCCGTTCAACATATTGGACCAATTGGCACGTCCATAGGTGGTGTTATCGTCGGCATAATCGGAACACTGTACGGCAAAGATGGACTCCTTGCTGTTCTTGTATTCCGGCAGGAAAATGTCGCCATAGTCTTCCAGATACCCATAGTCCGAGGCTACCACATCGTCGGTATAGGCAATTACCTCGTTCATGTACTCCTTATTGATATGGTCTATACCGGTACTGGCTTCGTAGCCATCTCCCCAGGCTAGGTTAAGGGCACACTTAGCCAAATAGGATGCTGCTGCTATGCGGTTTACACGTCCACCATCTCTCTGTGTTTCGGGAAGGACCTCGTAGGCGGTTTTGAAATCGTCCATTATCTTCTTCATAAGTTCCTCGTAGGAGTAGGCATCGTTGCGTATCTGCTCCACCGTGTTGTTAGCAAAGGCTTCTTCGTCTATCCAGGGTACCTGACGGAATACAGTTACCAACTTATAGTAGAAGTGGGCACGCAGGAACAGTACTTCAGCACGGCGCTGACGGGTAGTCTCCTCTCCCAATACCCCCTCTCCGTAACGCTCAAGTGATACCAGAGCACGGTTG
>CAYOKO010000103.1:0-7065 GCA_964404555.1 uncultured Bacteroidaceae bacterium
CAGTTCCTTTTTTTGCTGTAAACTTGTAGCCATATTTGTATAATTAATCTATTTATGCTTCCGCCAATTACCATCACTGCGCCGGAAAGTTGATGCAAAGTTAATGATTTTTTCCACGACAACACACCCCCACCCCACCTTATTTTATATACAACCTCATTTTTTTGCCCTCCACTCCCAGTCATCCAAAGAAGAACCCATCGCTTCCCACCCAAGAACAAGAGCCAATTCTCTATTCCTAAAATAGGTTAAAATGGAATAGAGAAGAGATTTTGGAATAGAAGAGAGAAAAGAGAACCACGACAAAATTCCAATATACATCACTATAAATCAAAGGAATACACGACCTTCCTCGTCATTCTCTATTCACCCCCAATTCATTCTCTATTCCAAAAAAGTGCGTTGAAACGCCATTTTGGAATAGAGAATGGAATAGAGAAATGGAATAGAACACGCAGAAGACAACGCCAAAAAGCAACCCTTTTTATACGGAGGTTGTATGAGAGGAGTGGTATTTCCGGGAAACCATGAGCGAAGGAGCGAAAAGGATTTAGAGGTTGGGTGAGGAAAAGAGTGAGGGCCGTTCAAGCGAAGCGCGTTCCCGAACTCCCGAACCCAACCGAATAAATCCCGCTCCGCAGCGTAGGTTCCCGGAAACACCACCCCTCCCATACAACCTCACCCCCCCCTCGTTCAATGAAGCCCCCTCATATTTACCATACAACACATAGTTTTTTAAGAAAATATTTGGAGCGAATAGATTTTTAAACTAATTTTGTGCGGTAAAAACATTCTTAAATTACTAACTTCTAACGAATAATGAACATGATGAAGTCTAAGATGAACCGTTTTCTAGTGATTGCGCTCTGCACAGCCACCGCAATCGGCATCCAAGCCAAAGAACGAACGGAAACCGAGATGCAACAAGCCGCCGCTTCCGTCCTCCTATCCCACACAGGGAGCACCAATCGCAAAGGAGTAGCCGCTCAAAAAAGCGACATACAACTCATCGCCAAAGCCTCCGACCTAACCAGCCTCAAGACCATTAACGGAGAACCCTTCTACATCTACGGCTACACCAACGGACATCCCGGCTACGCCATCGTCTCCACCGATGACACCCAACCCGCCCTGCTCGGATACTCCATCGATGCAACCTTCCAAGCCAACAACGTACCCGACAACATGGCCTACTACCTAGACCTCCTAAGTCGCAACAACTCAGCCCCCACCACCCGAGCCAAGGCAGAAGCCCAAGCCTCCGTATCCCCCCTTCTAGGCGACATAGCCTACCATCAAGGCGCCCCATACAACAACCAGTTCCCCGTCTACAACGGCGAACACATGATTGTAGGATGCGGAGCCGTAGCCGTCTCACAAGTAATGGCCTACTACAAATACCCCCAACACATGACCGGAGAAAAAATCTCATACACAGCCGATTCTATCAACTACGTTTGGGAATGGGATCCCCAAGCAACCACCTTCGACTGGGACAAGATAAAAGAGCAACACTCCGCAACCGCATGGGATAGCGAAACCATCCCCGTAGGTTCAACAGCCACAGATATGCAGCTCCGTGAAATACAACTATATTCAAATAACACCAATTATCTGTTGCTGAATTATTTCGAAGTCACAGAAGACTATGCCGACCCCCTGTTCTTCCGCTTCCTCATCGTAGACAACACCGACAGCGTACTAGCCTATGGCGGCATACCATATCAATATTCCAACTTCTCCGCAGGCGGAGGATATACCTTCATCCTGCCCCACAGCGTTCCCGGCTCCCTGCCCGACGGTGAGTACAGATTCGCCGTAGGCATAAAGAAAGGAGAAGACACAGGATGGCAACTTATCACCACCGGTAACAGCACATCGCCCACCACCATCGCCTTTACCAAACAAGGAAAGAGCTACACCGTCTCCGAAACCGAGTTCACCTGTGACGTATCCACCTCCACCGAGGAAAACCAAGCCGTCTCCACCCTGGTCGCAGCCTGCGGTGCCGCCACACGTACACAGTTCTCCAAAGACAACAGCGGCTCCTCCACCTACTCCATGTCCTATGGATTCGCCCTACGCAACTATATGTCCTACGACGACGGCATAAGTTTCATAGAACTATACAACTACGACAACAACGAATTTGAAGGAATCATCCGCGACGAGTTGAACGCCAATCGCCCCGTGATACTCTCCGGTCAATCCGATGCGTATGGTCACACGTTTGTATGCGACGGCTATGAGTACAAGGACAACCTTCCTTATTTCCACATGAATTGGGGATGGGGAGGTTATGCCAACGGCTACTTCCTAATGTTGGAAAAAGAAGATGCCCCCGCATCGGATGTAATAGAATTCACCACATCCCTTGGAGCCACCATTGGCATCATGCCGGAAGATGGCGTGAAAGCCCCCTTCACACTAAGCGCCGATACCATTCTATTGTCTAAAAGCGAAGTAAAGGTAGGTGATAAGATGATGGTGACTGTCCCCTTTGTACATTCCAGTACGCTGGCAGATTTTTCCGGCAGTGTTCGTCTATATGCAAAGTCGGGTAATGATTCATATCTTTTGGGAACCCAAGAGAATGTAAGCACCATGATTTATCCTTACGAAGGTGGTTACACCTTTACGCAGGTGATGATTTCGGTCACTATTCCATCGACTCTGCCCGATGCCTATTACGACATAGAGCTTCGAGCACTTTCCTACGATGGCGAAGAGGAAGGATATGTTCATGTTCCGAGTACGCCAACGCTCAAAGTGGGCGACCCGAACGAAGTACCTACGGGCATCTCTACAACGGTTAGCGACGTAGCATCTCCTACTTATTCCATAGACGGAAAGCGTCTCAAGGATTCCACTCCAAAGGGCATCTACATCCGCTCCGGAAAGAAGTATATAGGAAAGTAAATTATTCAGATTTCAATGTTGTATGGGGGGAGTGGTGTTGCCGGCAACACCACTCCCCCCATAGCATCTCATTCCCACAAACAAAGAAAAAGAATCATCCGTCACACAATCGCCTCAACAAGAGTACGACCATTCAACTTAACAGGAGGAAGCAAGCCCGACTTTTTCCTCTTATTAAAGCAAAAAGACAAAAGATACCCAACCTCCAGGTCAAAATATTCCAAATAACGACAGAGCTGCTCCTCACCTCTCTCATTATAACTATTGCCACGCCAAATCTTAATTTCCACCACATACTGTCGCCCCAAGTAATCAACCACCACATCCAAGCGATCCATGTCGCGCGTCTGTTCCTCAATATGATAACTACCTATTCCGTTAATAATAGGACGCAAATAAGTAAGAAATATCCTTCGACCATTCTCCTCAAGAAACGCATGATCCTTATTCATAGAAAACGTCTGATTCATGTGAATCACAAAACGCTCCAATAAGTACGACATATTGATAACGCCATCTTGTACAAATTGAGACTTATCCACCTGACCCTGTTTAAACACTTTGCTCGTTCTTTCCTCCGTCAAGAAATAATTATAAAGACGCGTCTCCATAACTCTACACGCCACTGTTACCAAACCATCCTTATTAATAATATAGTTGAACATCGTAGCAATCTGGATATACTTATCATCGGGATTGTACATCTCCCGCACGCCATCGAAAAGAATACGCTTCAGCATATCCTTAAGATCACGATTATCATCAAGCTGTTTTATCATATTGTCGAACAACGTATTACGCTCCATCAAAAGGATATTTACAGCCTTCAACAACCCCTCCCTGTCCCACGAAAGCGGCGTAGTATCTATAATCTGACAGATACGACTCACAAGAAACGGATAACCGGAAGTATAGTCATGTATCACCCGTGCCATCTCCTGCTCCGAAAACGACAGACTGTGATCCTTCTTGTATTCGCCAAGCATCCCGGCAATACCATCCGCCGAAAGACTCATATCCACATCGAAGGGAGCAGCTATATTCCACGGACTGTTATACTGATGGTCACTGTCGCTACGCATCTTCAACTTCAAATTCTTAATGTCGTAAACGCTCGCAAGAATCACCGACTGAAAAGTAGGCACCACATCTCGATTGAGATACATCTCCCGGAGCAGTCCCAAGAACTTGATAAACGAAGGATGGTTACCCGCCTGGTCCACCTCGTCTACCAACAGCAAAACAGGCTTTGAATTGGTATGACAAATATCACTGATAAGAAAAGTAAGAGCGTCCGAAGAACATCGACCAGGATACCCTTTGGCAGCCGTTTGTATCTTCTCGCGAACCTCATCGTCCAGTCCCGGAATAGAAGTCCAGGCAAAAGAACGTGCCAACAACGCGATAAACTTTGCATAGAGACTCTCTTCATCCTTGTAACAGGAATCCTCTATCGTCTCGAAACTGATATTGAAAATACAGTACGTATCGCAAAGATTACTGCTTATGGCCTTCAGCGTGGTTGTCTTGCCATACTGCCTACCACGGTTAATGCAAAAATAGTCTCCCCGGGCAACCATCTTGCGGATGATTTCCAATCTCTCGGTGAGATCCACCATATAATGTTCGTTGGGGCGACAGGTGCCCGCGGTATTAAATGTTTTCATAACAGTTGCAAACTTACAATTTTTTTCCTAAATCGACAAGAGAAATCAACAACTTTTGCACAAATACCCGGTATTTCGCTCCGGTTGTTGCTCCTTGTCGAAATAGTTGACACAACTTTCCCTTACCTATGTCTATCGCCTTACAACATAGTACCCGTTCCCCTTATTGGTATGTACTCTGGTGGCGAAGCCCGGAAGCAGACAAGCAAACTTCTGGGAGTTCATACCCGCCGTCTCCACCGGATACTTGGTCTTTAGCTCGGTAAAGATCTCGAGAGACTTGAGACACAATGCCCCCTCGGAGTGCGGATCTACCTCGCGGAAGACCCTGTGGAACAACTCCTCGGCAGGAGAAGACTTATAGTACGTCTGGTTGTTCTGCTGGATCTCGGCCTCTTCCTCCTCGCTGAACCAGTAACGATTACCGGCAATCACCTCCTCCTTCAGCTGCGCATACAGCTGCCGGTACTCTATCGGGGTATCGCAATCAATAGGATGCTCCAACTCTACACACAGAAAACGACGGCTACCACTCACGTCGCTAAGCAAGTCTCGGCTGTTGGAAGTACCTATAAACGAAGCCAATCGGAAGCGATTTTTGGTATTCTTCTGATAAGCCTTGCGCACATGGAGTGCCGACATCTGCATGAGGTTCTTGAGCTGCGCATTGCGGGTGGAGGGGATACGGTCGAACTCATCCAGGTTGATAAGTCCAAACTCCGTGAGCTTCACCTCGCTGGCGGTGGGCTGCGCCACATCGAAGCTGTCGGTATAGAAGGGTTGCAACTCCTCGGGCATCAACATACGGCAGAAGGTGGATTTTCCCCATCCTTGTTGGGTGCTTATCAGTATGGGAGCCACACTGTTGGCACGAGCATTGCAGATGCCGTTCTTCCGGCGGGCATACCCCATCCACTGTGCCGACATACCCAGCATCCAGCGATGGAACCCGCGTACCCAAGCACTGTTGGTGGATACACGTTCCGCCAACTCGCTCACACGGTCCTTGCCGTCCCACTTGGGCAGACGGTCGAAGTACTGGAAGAAGGGGTGATAGGAGGGCACCTTATCGGAGTTCATATAGCGATCCACGTCGCACTTCCACAGGTTAATGCCGGCGCACTGTATGTCTTGTACTATGGTACCGGTGTCGTAGTCGGTAATGGCGTGGTAGACTTGTTCGCTCTCCACCTCCTTGCGCTCGGCTATCTCGGTGCAGCCTAGCAGGGTGTTGATGCGGAGGGCGTAACGCAACTTCATGAGGGCGTCGAACTTCTCGAACTGGGCACGAAAGCCGGACTTGTTGCCGGTTTCCTTGGCTTGGGGGAGTGACTTGGGGGCATCGGCGGGTGCGGTGCCTTCGTTTACTACCCGGCGCACGGTGTCCAGGAGGAGGGTGAGCTGCTCGCTGCTGAGGGTTATGCCCTGCATAGCGGCGGCGCAGGAGAGTGCTGCGCCGAAGGTACGGTTGAACATATCGTCGCTGTTTTCGGCAGATACGATGGTGTTTACACTAGGTTGGTTCACAGCGCTTACGGGCTGTTTCTTCTTGAAGAGAGACTTTAAAAATTTCATTTTTTATCCTTTTATTTTTATTATAACTTTACACATCACTTCTCAAGGAGACACGCACATCTCCTTGCGTCTCAACCCCGGAGGACTAAAACGCATTTTTTCGCCAACGTACTCCACGGGGGAGCACACCGACACTGCCATTCTATAACAAGATTTACTTTCTTAAAACAAAAGGACGGCGCCAAAACATTGGTTAACCGAGTGCAAAGATACAACATTTTTTTGCGGAATGCAAGTGCCGGGGGGCTGTGGTGCAGAAAAATTTTTCCTACACCTCTTTATATTATAAAAATACCCTAGGAAATTCCGTTGGTTCATTTGAAAAAGAGTTCAGTTCATCCCGACATGGAACTAGGTTCATTCCGGCACGAAACTCCCTATTTTCTCACTTTTATTCTACTAGAATAGCAGTGAAAAAGCACTAGAAAACACTTCGAAGTCCTAGGGTTTTCAAGGTAAAACGCACTGAGAAAAATATTTTTCTGCGCTGAATTATTTTTCGGGCGGTGTTTTTGTTTAATATTTTCGCAACGAAAGGATGTTTGCCAACAGGTTCACCCCTTCACTTCCGCCCCTTCACGGATTTTCGGGGGTTGATTCATGCCCTTCACTTTCCGCAGCATATTTCTGATTGTCAACCCCGTGAGCGCCCTTCACTCCTACCCACTCTCCGCAATGGTCTTGGCGCTACGTTCTGCGCTTATGCCCTTCAGCCTTTCATTTTTGGGTGGAATAGGTTGGTATGGAGTAAGATACGTGCCATTTTGGTCCTTCACTTTGTCGGTGTGGAGTTTTTGTAAAGAAAAGAACAATGAGTTCGAGGCACGAGGGAAGAGAAAATGTATATCACTTTTTCCGCAGGAAATTTGCTCCTTGCAAAAACTTATTGTATATTTGCAGGCAA
>CAYOKO010000104.1:0-6955 GCA_964404555.1 uncultured Bacteroidaceae bacterium
GTCAACATTTCCAACTCCTTCATTAGTCTACCAAGTTCCGAGTAGGTATATTCACGTCCGGATTCTTCTTTCTCCTTCATCGATTTCTCAGCATTGTCTATCGCAGTTTTCAGAGAACCTCCACACCGTTCGAAATAAGAATGTAAGCCTCTGACTTTCTTGAAGAACTCTTCCGTCTTACGGTACTCCACATTCTTGTTTAGGTCTTCCAGCAGGGATTCTTGATTCTCGTAGGGACGAGATGTGTAGCAGAAGTAATACAGGAAGAATAACTCTGTACAACGATGTGTTTCAAAAAACTTCACCTCACAGGACACCCCCTTCTTGAGCTTGCTGTATTTTTTCTTCAAGTCCCTATATGTCGAATGCTCCTTGGTATCCATATCAACAACGCAGAAGATATAATCATACCCTTTTTCAATGCCAAGCTTAATCTTATCATCCAGTTCCTTTATACTCGTATGCTTAGGATATTCCGGTTTGATAGTCATTCCCTTAAAACAATCTTGTAGCGAATGGAAATAATAAAACTCCGTGATGCCATCGCCCACAACCATGATAGTTTTCTTTAATCTACCCATATCACTCCTCCAAATCAATAAAGAATGAACCTAATAGAGGCTTTGCCCCCAATCTGCCTATACTATACGAATTGTAGAAAGACAGATTCTTGTGTAGACCAAAGGAATCTCCTCGGTTGTATTCCGATGAAGCACTCTCACGATTCTTCTCCACGAACCACACTGCGCCACGATTATCGTTGATTAAATCCTGGGAGAGTAACGCCGTTTCTTGGCTAGTGATAATCAATTGCGACTTCTCGGAGTTGAACAAGAAGGCATTTAGATAGTAGAAAAGCAAATCGTAGTGCAAATCTTCACCCAACTCATCCAAGCAATATACGTGCTCCTTTGTTATCAAATCGTATAGGACATTCAATATAAGAATGTATTTTTGTGTACCCTTCGATTGAAGTTTCATAGGGACATTGAAGTTACCGGCTGCCGAATAGTTCACGAAGTTAATAGAATCCATAGTGGGTTTTAGGAGCTCCTCCTTCATCTTGTCGGAAATATTCTCGCGAAGCACACGCTCACGAAAGTCCTTGGGGATGATACGGTCTATCGGTTGGGGGGTGTAGTCTATAAGATTTAAGTCAGCCTTCTCCAACATTATCTTGAAGAACTTTCGTTTCTTATCGTCCTCGTAGGCCTCTTTAAGAATTTCCACAACGCCCCGACTTTTATCGTTATCACCATCAACATCGTGGTAATTCACCATCAACCACTTGTGCAGAGTGTTAAACGGTTCAATATCGTCGGTCAATGCATTTTTGCGACAAACGGACAATACACTATGGTTGTTCAGCGTATTCTCACGAATGGTTTGCTGAGTCTTTACCTGTAGTTTTAGAGTTGGTCCGAACTTGATATCCGATTGTACATTCTCCCCTACGAACTTGCGCTGATAGAATAGAGCCTTTTGCCCTTTCGGGTAGTAGTTAAGCATCTCCGAAAGAATGTATTTCCCGTTGAACTCTACATCATAGTCGTACCGTATGCCGTCTGCATAGAACGACACAAACATCTCTGTGGGAGCTTCCCTTGTCAGTGCAAATGGGCAATAGCCGACAATCCCCGTAGCAGTATCCCATTTAGGTGTCACCAGCAAGCGGAACACCTCATTCAAGGCGAGTAACATATTTGACTTGCCGGATGCGTTCGGTCCAAACAGAATACCTAGTTTATATAAGAACACGCCGCTAGCAACTTCCGCAACTATTGTCGAGGCAGGACCTTTGGCAAGAAAGCTCATTTCTTGTTTATCTCGTATGGATAAATAGTTCTTTACCCAGAATTCTCTAATCATAACGATGCGTTTTTTGAATCATAGATGTTTCGTATAGTTTTTGCAAAAATACATATAATATTTCGTAGCTGCAAATAATTGCGTGGATTTTCGTAAGTTTTATACGAATATTTGATGAAAACACCACAAAAAAGGCATCTATTGAGTAAGGGGACAACTCTCCACGGCATCGTTCTCCAAGTAAGAGGTACGGAGCTTTATCGCACGAAGGAAGTAGAAAGTTGGGACTTTACTCAATATTGAAAATTCTATACAAATGGAAAAATCCGTGAGAAATTCGCCGGTGACACATAGGTGACAGGGGGGTGTCACATTTAACGGCGGTGATTAACAGTGAGTTTGACACATAGTGACAGAGGTGACACATTTTTCGGATTTTTCTGTACTGGAGGGGAATGAGGCGGTGACACACAATTATATGTCGATTTACTTCGCTGATACTCAATTCAGGTGACACATTTTTGAAATGTGCCTGTCTTTAGCCCTGAGATTATCTTTCACAAGCAAAAAACAATATGTGTCACCGGAAATATCTGTCACCGCTGACGAAATATTCTTACAAAGCGGAGCGAATAATTTTTTTATACTGAGAAAAATATTTTTCTTACTGAGTTAGCACTTGGATTACGGTAGAAAATGAGTCAAAGTCGTACGCTTTTCGGACCCTATTCTAGTAGAAAACGAGTGCTATCTGCGCGCATTTTTACCCGCAATTAGGCTAATTTTTCGACATGAGTTTCCGGAAACCCCAGGGACTAAAAGGGCAGCTGCAAAACATTGCAACTGCCCCCCGGTTTACATAGTATACAGAATCTATTCGTCCTTAAACCCATCCAGCGCAACGGTAGGCTGACTGTTGTCGAAACAACCCTTGTTGTAACCACCGTTATAGCCGGCAGGTGCCTCCGGCTCCCAGTAGAAGATACCCGTGAGATGCTCCGAACCCGCCATCAACGTGCGGATGCAATCACGACACTCCTCGGCAGCATCGTAGTTCATACCTATCTCGCAAATCATCACCGGCTTGCCATACTTCTCGTAAAGCGTGTTGATGTTCTGTAGACAAGTATTCGCAGCCGTCTGCGCCATACCCACCTCCGGATAAAGCGACATACCTATGACGTCGTACTCACCACCGTTGCTGTTCATATAGTTGAAAACACGCGTGTACAACCCCAGGTTATCACCACTATCCAAGTGGATTATCACCTGACAATTCGGGAAGATAGCCTTCACCGCATCGTAACCCGCATTGTTGAGTTTCGCATAGTTGGCATCGTTGTCAATCTTACCCAGCGGCCACATCATGCCCGTACGAGACTCATTACCTATCTGCACCCACTCCGGTTCAACATTGTAAATCTTCAGTTTGCTCAACATCTCCGTAACGTGTTGAGACACCGCCGTGCAAGCCTCATCCAGAGAATAGTTCTCCCACGCCACCGGAATGGCCTGTGCAGCAGGATCCGCCCAGGTATCGCTGAAGTGGAAATCTATCATCACACGCAACCCCAAAGCATCGGCTCTACGAGCCTTCACCACAACATCGTCTACATTGTTCCAACCATCGGACGGGTTCACCCATACACGCAAGCGGATAGCATTCACACCACAATCGTCGCGCAAGAGTTGCATACACTCCGTCTCCGTACCCTGAGCGTTCTTAAAGGTAACGCCCTCCGCCTCCATCTGCGTAAGCCAACTCACATCCGCACCCTTGGCAAAGGAACCACGTTCCGCTCTCACCACCGTATCCTCCTGCAGAGGATTGGTCACAGGACTGTCCTGTGTACACGACGTCCAAGCGAACATCGATACACAGGCAGCCATTAACATATTCATCATTCCTGTTTTCATCGTTTTATATATCATTTCGTAATAGAGATAGTTCCCTTACAGAGGTCTACCGTAAAGGTCCACGTGCTACCTATGTAGCTATCGTCAAGCGGAATATTGCTCGATGAGAGATATACCATCTTGTCGAGCGTACCACCGAACTTCTTGCTCCAGTCACCATTCAAGATTATCTGGATACCCCACGGAGTGTTGGCAGTAACCTCGTAGTCTATGGAGTAGACACCCGCCTCGGCAGTAGGCTGCAACTCGTGCAAATCCCAGTTATCACCGATACCCGTGATGCTAACAGACTCAACGGCAGTTAGACTGTAGGTCATGGCAGAGAGAGATACCTCCACCAAGTAGAGACCGGCACCCGGAGCCGTGATGTTGTTGTCTGCCTGTACCAACGTACCGCCATACTCGTCACCACTGTCCAGACCGTAAGCACCGCTCCAAGAATCCTTCTCCGGATAGAAGCGATAACCCCACTGAGAGCTGATGTTGCAGACACCGGCATACGCCAGATTATCCTCGTTAATCAACGGCAGAGACTGGTCGAAGTTCCATCCGCCGGAGATGAGATCATCGATACCTACCGCCCACAGTTCCGAAGCAACCGACGGACCCTCCTCTACGGCTCCGGCAGCTACACTGCAGCTCCATGCCAACGGGTCGTTGAGGTCGAGCGTGAGGGTAACCTCACCGGTAGACGGTATGTTGACACTTATATCCTCGGCCTCCGTGCCAAAGGTAAGCGCATCGCTACTACCGCCAAAGCCCACATTGGTAGCTACAGCTGCGGCATCGTCCGTACCCGTATCTACTGTATATTGCTCACCGCTACCCGCAATGCGTATGGTTGCCGCACCACTCTTGGTAGCGTTGAAGGTGAGTGTCCACTTATTCTCCTTGCGAGAGTAGGTCATATCGCCCTCGGCATCGCCACTAACGGAGAGAGAGGAGATGTGCAGAGCCGTCCACTCCTGACGCTGCGTGTTGACCACCGTATAGTAGCAACCCTCCACGCCCGGGAACCAGAAGTTCCAGTGGCTGTCCTCGGAACTCATGAGGAACGGTGTGCCGGAGACACCATCGTTGCCCCAGAGAATGCCTGTAGGCTCCTGCAAGTAGAAGTTGTACCAAGCCGTTGCTCCCAAGAAGCCGGAGTAGATGCCGTTGCCCTCGGGAGAACCCAACGTGTTGCCGGTGTCCTCTTGGTTGGCGTTCAGGATGAATCCGTGCGTCATGTCTATGGTGTACGGCGTTACATTCAAGCTATACACATTACTATAATCTGCCGGCATATTGGCTGCCAGGACGGAGCTTATGCGGATGTAGAGCGGAGATGCCGCACCACTCTCTATGCCCACACGTCCTACAATGGAGTTCAGTTCTGCCGTAGTAAACTGCATGGAGGTGACACCATCGTCTGCCAGAATCTCTATCACATTGGAGAAATCCTCCGTGGCAGAGAACTGCAGCGTATTGGATATGACATACTTGGCCGCCTGCACCTTCGGGTTGTTCAACTCTATGGTGCTATTGTCGGTCCAGTTCAGGGTGAGTGCCAGAGCCGATGTATTGTTGGCATCGAGCACCACATCGCCGGAGCCGGTGAGCGTAAGAGCCTCGCCTCCGGTAGTTGTCAATATGTCGCCGTCCGGGTCGCAGGCTGCGAGACCCAGTACTGCCAGGAGCGACATAAATACTATTTTAAG
The DNA here is from genome assembly GCA_964404555.1 of uncultured Bacteroidaceae bacterium. Lineage (GTDB taxonomy): Bacteria > Bacteroidota > Bacteroidia > Bacteroidales > Bacteroidaceae > CAZUTW01. The sequence continues at coordinate 5,427 of CAYOKO010000104.1, forward strand.
GGTTTTCATACATTAATAATTAGCGTTAGACAAGTTGGGGTTTGCAGATAACTCTGCCGTTGGGATGGGGTACACATTGTACTTACTGTCGGTAGCACGACCGTCCAGGACTCCGCCCTTCCACTGCCATATATAGCTACCGCCGGTGAACTGACCGTAGCGTATGAGGTCGGTTCTGCGGACACACTCCCAGTAGAGTTCACGTCCTCGTTCGTTCAGTATGTACTGTAGGTTGAGCTGTGCGGCGTTGATGCCGTGGTCGCTGTCGCCATAGGCACGAGTGCGAACGGCATTGACCAACTCTACCGCCTTCGGTGTATCGTAAGTGACGCCCTCTACGGTGTAGGAACCGCCTCGTAGGATAGCCTCGGCTGCGGTCAGGTAGACCTCTGCCAAGCGGAATACCGGATAGTCGATGCTAGCACCTACGGCACCGGTGTTGGAAGCGGCTTCGCCCGCATCGGTCAAGTTGGAGAACTTCTCGCCGAAGTATCCCTGACTCTGGTCGTCTATGGACTTGGTGAACCATTGCTCCTGCTCATCGGTGTAGAACATATAGCGGGAATCCTCCGCTCCCTCGAAGAGAGCCGGCAGTTCGCCGCGGACACGGAACATACCCCAACCGCTGGTCAGGCCATACTTGGCGGGGTCTTGTGTACTGGAGTTTCCGCACTGTCCGCAAACGATGTAGGTGGTAGCTCCCCAGGTTACGGTGTTTACGGCATCTACTACGAAGGGGAAGATAATCTCGTTGGTGCGCAGTTCGTTGCTGGCATTAAAGAGCTTAGCATATTCCGGTTCGAGGGAGAAGCCGGCTTGCAGGAGCTTGTGGCAGTAGGTGAGGCAGTCGTTGTAGTGATTGTCGGCTCCGTAGACCTCGGCATTGAGGTAGAGACGGGTGAGCAGTGCCCATGCTGCCTGCTTGGAGGCACGTCCATACTCAAACTTACTGTCGTCCTTGTCGAGCAATCCATCTTCGGATATCTCCTTCAACTCGGATTCTATAAATTCGAACAACTGTTTATTGCTGTAACACTCCGGTGTGTAGGCACCCACGCCCATGGTTTCGTCCACAAACGGACCTTGACCAAAGAGGTCGAGTACATATTCGTACGCCAAAGCACGCAGGAAGCGGGCTTCCGCACGGTAGGCAGTGAGGTCGGCTTGTCCGCTCACGGCACTCTCCGTGGCGTGTCCCAGGAACTCATTGCAAAGAGCTATGGTGTAGTATAAGCGATAGTAGGTATCTGCCACCCACGGGTCGTTGGCATCCCAACTCATATAGGTGAGGTCGGTAACTTTATCTCCGGAGAGCCAGGTACAAGCCATTTCATCGGTGGCATCCTCCTGTAGGTTGAAGTATCCACGCATAAAGTCATAGCCGTTGTTGCTCGAAAGGTCGGCATTGCCACCACCTTGTTCCTGACCGGCTATCACATAGGAAGCATAGAGCTTGGCAAGCGCACTCTTGTATCCCGCCGGGGTGCTGAACACCTCATCGGCAGTGGTATCGCTGTCGGTCATGGGCT
>CAYOKO010000105.1:0-6898 GCA_964404555.1 uncultured Bacteroidaceae bacterium
TTGACCCCTGTTCTAGTAGAATACGAGTGCTAAATGCGTGCTTTTTGCCGGCTATCTTACCTAGTTTTTTTAGATGAAAAATCGGAAACTCCAGGGGCAAAAAAACTGCTTTTTCCGCTTGGTGGATTCAAATATTTTTTGTATCTTTGTAGGCAAATAAGGGGGTGCAGTGGCAGACCCTTTTCCGGGACAATTTTAATAGAAAAACATACCCTAAGAGATAAATCCGGGAGGGATTATTTCCTATACGTTTCACTCCGCCAGTCGTTGGCGGAGGGTGATTGTGTTGTCCCCAAAAATTGAACAAACATAAACTTCTACATAAATATGAGACTGATAAAGAAAATTTTTAAGCTGATGCAGCCGAAGGCTATCGGCTGCTCCGAGGTAAAGAATGTTGCTAGCGTGGCAGTGCCCGCTTCCGGTGTGGAACTGTCCACGGCAGAGGTGATGCGGGAGAACATTGCTTTCGCTATTTCCTATGCTGCCAATATGCAGGGAGTGAGCTTCTTGCAGGAGGAGACGGATGTTATACGGGAGGTGGTGCAACGGGCGGTGGCTCGCAAAATGAATCCTGTAAAGGCGGAGGAGGAGGTACCTACGCTGGAGGAGGTGACGGACGAGGAGAAGCCCGAGGGGAAGAACCGTCGGTATAACCGACTGTTTAAGCAGTTCCAGCAGTATCTGAATCTGCATTATGCGCTGCGATTCAATGTCATTACCAATCAGGCGGAGATTGCGAAGCGTAAGGAGGATAGAACGGAATTGGTGTTCCAAGCGGCGTCCGACAGAGTGCGAGGGAGCATTGTGCAGAATGTGCAGCGTGCCGGTATCAACTTCTGGGCACTGGACGTGGATAGGTATATCGACTCGGAGGAGGTTCCGGAATATCATCCTTTTGTTCAGTACTTTGAGGCGCTGCCGGAGTGGGATGGTGTGGATCGTGTTACGGCGCTGGCTGAGCGTGTTTCCAACGATGCTACGTGGGTGAAGGGCTTCCACCGCTGGATGCTGGCGATGTCGGCACAGTGGATGGGATACACCCGCAAGAAGCGTGGGGTGAGCAGTATGCGTGCCAATAGCGTTGCTCCTATTATAATAAGTCAGGAACAGGGATGGGGTAAGTCTACGTTTTGTCGTATGCTTGTCCCGGAGGAGCTGCAAACGTACTACACGGATAGTTTCGATGTGGCGCAGCCGTCTACGTGCGAGAAGAAGCTTATGGATTACGGACTTATCAACTTGGATGAGTTTGATAGAATTTCTCCCAAGCGCAGTGCGCAGCTCAAGAACTTAATGCAGATGACGGCGCTGAACATTCGCAGAGCGTACCACAAGACTTCTTCCGGTTGCTTCCGCCTGGCATCGTTTATAGGTACGTCCAATACACGTGATTTGCTGACGGATAAGTCGGGTAGTCGTCGATTCTTGTGCGTGGAGCTGGAGCATCCCATCGATTGCGATACACCCGTAGAGTACGGACAGTTGTATGCGCAGTTGAAGCAGGAGATTCTCTCCGGGGAGCGTTACTGGTTCAGCAAGGGGGAGGAGAATGAGATTCAGGAGAATAATAAGTTTTATTATAAGGAGGTTCCGGTGGAGGAGCTGTTCTGCAAGACGTATCGAGAGGTGGAGAAGAGCGTCGAGGGAGCGGTGTACCTCAGTGCGGACGAGGTGTTCAAGGAGTTGAAGACCAAGTATCCTACGGAGATGAATGGTGTGAATATGGATAACTTCAACCGCATCCTTCCTACGTTTGCCCGGAGAAGACATACGCATTATGGTAGTAGGTATTGTGTGGTTCGATTGGAGTAATGAAAAAGGGTGCTGCAACAGACTTGCAGCACCCTACGGAAAAGTTTATTTCTTTATATCTACCGAAGTTTCCTTCTCACCCAAGAGGTATTCGGAGTAGTAGTCTACCATGCGCCAGTAGAAGTAATCGTCTACGTCGCTGTTGAAGGCATGACGCTGCTCCGGAAGGATCAACATATCAAAGCGTTTACCGGCACGTATCAATGCGTCTACGACACGCATGGTGTTGCCCGGGTGAACGTTGTTGTCTACATCGCCGTGTACCAAGAGAAGATGTCCCTTGAGGCGGTTGGCTATGTCCTGGTTGTTCGGAATGCTGTACACAAAGGTGGTATCGCCCTTTTCGTTTACTACCTCTTTTACACCGTGGTGCGTCTCACTCCACCAGCGATTGAAGATGGCGTTGTCGTGGTTTCCGGCACAGGAGACGGCTACCTTGAAAAAGTCGGGGTACTGCAGGATGGCTGCGGTGGACATGAAACCGCCACCGGAGTGTCCGTGAATTCCTACTCGGTTGATGTCGATATAGTGATAACGATCGGCCAACTGCTGGATGGCGGCACGTTGGTCTGCCAGTCCGTAGTCACGCAGGTTGCCGTAGCCGTAGTTGTGGTACCACTTGGAACGATCCGGGTGACCGCCACGGTTTCCTACGCTGATAACGATGAAACCTGCTTGCGCCAAACGGTCGGTGCGTACGCCCATGCGGGTGAAGTTATAGTTGGTCGCCTCCACCTGGGGACCCGGATAGACATAGTCGATAATGGGATATACCTTGGTGGAATCGAAGTTGAACGGACGATAGATTTCGCCGTAAAGGTCGGTCATACCGTCGGCTGCCTTTACCTTGAACGGCTCCGGGAACTGATAACCGGCTTCCAACAGCTGAGAGAAGTCGCTCTCCTGCACATCCATAATCTTCTTGCCGGAGGTGGTGTAGAGTGCTGTGTGGGGGATGGTGTTCACACGAGAGTAGTTGTCCAGGAAGTAGTCGCAGTTATCGTCCACGTAGGTATCGTGATAGAAGTATCCCTTGGTAAGCTCCTTCAGTCCGCTACCGTCGAAGTTTACTCGGTAGAGGTGCTGATAGTAGGGGTTGTAGAGATTGTCGCTCGGAGAGTTGGTGGAGGACTTACGTCCGTTGGCGGTGAAGTACACCACGCGTGCTTTCTCGTCTACCTTGAGGACATTCTGTACGTGCCAGTCACCGCTGGTGATGGCGTTCTTGAGTTTGCCGTCGCCGCTGTAGAGGTAGAGGTGTGCCCAACCGGTGCGCTCGCTCCAGTGTATCAATTCCTTGCCATTGTTGATGCTCACCAGCGGACGAATCTCGATGTAGGTATTCATGCGTTCCTCTATGAGGGGTACAACGGAATCCTGTCCTACGGTGTATTTACATACATCCACACGGTGCAGGTCACGACTCAGACGTGTGACGAAGAAGGAGTTGTTGTCGCCTAGCCATTGCCAAGAGGTTTCGTACTGGTCGGCCAACTTATGGGGCATGGGCTTATACGCCAGGTCCAACGTCTGGTCTTTGAAAGCTGCTGTACGAATCTCCTTATAGGTATCGTTCGTTGCATCGAAGATGAAGAGGTGCTCCTGTGGTCCTTCGGCCTCACCCGGCATCTGGTACTTATAGCTCTCCAGGGTAGGGCGTGGCTTGGCGAGGGCGTTGATGACCCACAAGTCGCCTACCTTACGGCTGTCGTAGATTACCGTAGCGAAGTGTTTGGAATCGGGTGACCAAAGTACGCCGGCGGCTCTGCGCTTGCCGTTGAGCAAGGTGTCGGTGTTCAGCATACTGTATGGCTGACCGAACCCGTAATCTTTTACACCAAAGGTGGTGAGCTGATGTTCTACTATGGTTGAGTCCTTCTCATCTACTTTGGCTTTTTCATAATCCTCGCGGGACATACGGTAGAGGTTCTGGTCCTTGGCGTAGACTACCGTCTTGCCGTCCGGAGAGATGGATGCCCACTCCGGGTATTTGTCTGCCTCGTCCTTGTCCAGCTGTGTAAGTTTCTTTTTATCTGTGTTGTACGAGAAGTAGTAGACCTCCTTACCCGTTTTCTTGTTTCCGTTCTTATCTTTCTTGTTTGTGTCCTGTGATGATGTCACCTGGAAGGTGAAGGTGCCGTCCTTTTCGGCATGGAGGTTCTCGATGGGGAGTTGCTCGGCTACGAAGGGATCGTGCATGATTTGGGTCAACTCTGCTGCCAGTGCCACGCGGTCAAAGAGTTCCTTCTTGGTGCCTTTGGCTGCGTCCACGATGTACCAGTTGTACCCTTCATGTGTCATATAGTTGTACCAGAAGCGGTTGTCCGATGGAATCCAGTGCGGAATAACCTTCATGGAGAAGAGCATGGTGCGGAGCTTCTCGGCCGAGAAACGGCGTGCCTGCGTGTAGCCGGGGAGTTCGTTTTGCGCGGTAAGAGCGGTAGAACACCACGCAAACAATAAAATGAATAAATACTTCATACTGCGTTATATAATTTAAAAAAGAAACGACCGTTATATCGTGTTGGCGGATAACGGTCGTATGGTTGTTTACCTATTCGCTAGATATTCCATGTGGATTAAGCCTCGCCCTTGTCGATATCGAACGGTGCGATGGTACGTGGTCCCTCGATGGCAGGCTGCTGCATCTCGATGGTGCCGAAGGTCTGCTCATACTTGCGGATGTTGTCCTGCAGGGCTGCTGCCAAACGCTTAGCGTGCTCCGGTACCATGATGATACGAGAGTTTACCTTTGCCTTGGGAAGTCCCGGAAGCATTGATACGAAATCTATTACGAACTCGCTCTTGGAATGTCCGATTACTGCCAAGTTAGCGTAGATACCCTGTGCCACCTCCGGTGTCAACTCAATCTGGAATTGCGGGTTTTGATTCTGATTTTCTTTTGCCATGATATTTTATTAGTAAAAAGGGTGTCCGTCATGTGGCACATGACAGACACCCGTTAATGAATAAATGTATTATATGTTTTCACCTTGTACGTCCTCGTAAGAGGTTACTTGGTGATGAGCTTGCTGCATACGGTTGTAGTCTTCCTTACTGCCTACAATGAGCTTGTCGAACTCGCGGAGTCCGGTACCTGCCGGTATGAGGTGACCGCAGATTACGTTCTCCTTCATACCCTCGAGGTAATCGGTCTTACCCTGGATAGCTGCCTCGTTGAGGACCTTGGTGGTCTCCTGGAAGGAGGCTGCGGACATGAAGCTCTTGGTCTGGAGGGCTGCACGTGTGATACCTTGCAGGATCTGGGTAGAGGTTGCCGGAACGGCATCGCGTACCTGGACGAGCTTGAGGTCACGGCGCTTGAGCTGTGAGTTCTCGTCGCGGAGCTTGCGTGCGGTTACAATCATACCCTTCTGCATTACCTCGGAGTCGCCGGCATCGGTTACTACCTTCTTGCCCCAGATGCGGTCGTTCTCCTCGGCAAAGTCGAGTTTGTCCACAATCTGCTGCTCAAGGAAGCGGGTGTCGCCGGGGTTATCTATCTGTACCTTGCGCATCATCTGGCGGACAATCACCTCAAAGTGCTTGTCGTTGATCATAACGCCCTGGAGACGATAGACATCCTGTACTTCGTTTACGATGTACTCCTGTACGGCGGTCGGTCCCATGATGGAAAGGATATCGGACGGGGTGATGGCACCGTCGGACAGCGGGGTTCCGGCACGAACGAAGTCGTTCTCTTGTACCAGAATCTGCTTGGACAGTGGCACCATGTAGGATCTTCTGTCGCCCAACTTGGAGGTTACGGTGATTTCACGATTACCGCGTTTTACCTTACCCATGGTTACCTCACCGTCAATCTCGGATACGATAGCGGGATTGGACGGATTACGTGCCTCGAAGAGCTCGGTTACTCGCGGAAGACCTCCGGTGATATCGCCCGCCTTAGCGGTGCTGCGCGGTATCTTCACGATGACGTCACCGGCCTTAACGGACTGACCGTCTTCTACGGCAACGTGACCACCAATCGGGAAGTTGTATGTACGGATGGACTCACCGTTCTCGTCCAGGATGTGACATGCCGGAACCTTGGTCTTGTCACGAGACTCTGTGATGATGATCTCGCGCAAACCGGTTGCCTCATCTGCTTCGATACGGTAGGTAACACCTTCTATAACATCCTCGAACTGTACACGACCGGTATTCTCGGTTACGATTACGGCGTTGAACGGGTCCCACTTGGCTATCATGGTGCCCTTCTCTACTACGTCGCCATCGTTGACATACAGGAGTGAACCGTACGGTATGTTCTGGGTGGAGAGTACGATGCCGGTGTGCTCGTCTACGAAACGAACTTCGGCCAGTCGACCTACTACCACCTTCACTACGTTGTCTTCGCTCTTCGCTTGCGTCTCACCTTCCTGCGGGAGATCTACGGTACGCAACTCATCGAACTCCAGTTTTGCCTCGTGCTTAGCCACGATGGAGGCGTTGGCTGCCGCATTACCGGCAACACCACCGGCGTGGAAGGTACGCAGTGTCAACTGTGTTCCCGGCTCACCGATAGACTGTGCGGCGATGACACCTACAGCCTCACCCTTCTGTACCATACGAGCGGTTGCGAGGTTACGTCCGTAACACTTCATACATACGCCCTTACGAGACTCACAGGTAAGTACGGAACGAATTTCTACGCTCTCAATCGGTGACTTCTCAATCTCGTCGGCAATAGCCTCGGTAATCTCTTCGCCGGAGGAAACGATAAGCTTTCCGGTGAACGGATGGATAATATCGTGAACGGATACACGTCCCAAGATACGCTCGCTGAGCTTAGAGATAACCTCATCGCCGTTCTTGAGGGCGGTGCAAACCAAACCACGCAGGGTGCCGCAATCCTCCTCGGTGATGATAACATCGTGAGAAACGTCCACCAAACGACGGGTCAGGTATCCTGCATCGGCTGTCTTCAATGCGGTATCGGCAAGACCCTTACGAGCACCGTGGGTAGAGATAAAGTACTCCAACACGCTCATACCTTCCTTAAAGTTGGAAAGAATAGGGTTCTCGATAATCGGCTGGGTGTCGGCACCTGCCTTCTGGGGCTTCGCCATCAATCCACGCA
>CAYOKO010000106.1:0-6840 GCA_964404555.1 uncultured Bacteroidaceae bacterium
GAAGGAAACTTTTTTGCATTAATAAAATACTTCTGTAAAAACATGGATGTTTCCCGTTTTTTTTCTACTTTTGCGTTGGTTTAATGAATCAATAAGAATCTTAGAATAAATATGACGCTAAAACAAACTATTTTGGCATTAGGACTGCTAATACCGAACCTCTCTGTCGTGGCACAGACACCGCATCCGGAACGTATATATTTATCTGGTACGGGAATTGATAATACAAGAACTTGGGATTTCTATTGCTCTGCCGGACAACACAGTGGTAAGTGGAGTAAGATACAGGTACCTTGTAACTGGGAGTTGCAGGGATTTGGTGACTACACTTATGGACGCTGGTATGTAAATGAAGGAGAAACTCCGAGCAAAGAGGTGGGAACCTATCGCTATTCCTTTAAGGCAAACAACGACTGGAAAGGAAAACAGGTGAAAATTTATTTCGACGGTGTTATGACCGATACTCAAGTAAAGATTAACGGTCAGTCTGTCGGCGACGTACATCGGGGCGGGTTCTATCGCTTCAGTTACGATATCTCCTCCCTATTGCAATATGGCAAGAAGAATGAACTTGTGGTGGAGGTGAACAAACACTCCTCCAACGAATCCATTAATGCTGCCGAACGTAAGGCCGATTGGTGGTTGTATGGCGGTATCTATCGTCCTGTATGGCTGGAGGTGAACCCGGAGGTGCGCATCGATTTCGACACCTATCTAATAGATGCACGTGCCGATGGTTCCGTGAAGGTTCGTGCTAATGTGGAGAACGAGGAAGCTTTCTCCGGTTATGAGGTGCGCGTGACTCTGCATGAACTGAAGGGCAACGGCAGTTACACCCTCAACAAAACAGGACTGAAGTCCGATAAACAAGGCGGTACGCAACAAGTGGAGCTTAAGGGAGCCTTCAGCGGCGTGAAAACTTGGGATCCTGAACATCCCAACCTTTATGTTGCTACCGTAGAACTTATAAACGATAAAGGCGAAACCGTACAGAAGCGTGAGAATAGAGTAGGTTTCCGTACCGTGGAGTTCATTCCACAGGACGGGCTTTATTTGAATGGTGTTAAGTTGGTGATGAAGGGAGTAAACCGTCACTCCTTCTCTGTAGATGGAGGACGTGCTACTTCGGCTGCTATGAGTCGGCAGGATGCTCTCCTTATAAAGGAGATGAATATGAACGCCGTGCGTTCTCACTACTCCCCCGATGAACACTTCCTGGATATGTGTGATTCTCTCGGTATTGTCTACCTAGATGAGTTGGCAGGTTGGCAAAACGGATACGATAATGTGGGACGTAATCTCCTGGAGGAGATGATTAAGCGTGACGTCAACCATACCTGCATTGTCCTTTGGGACAATGGAAACGAAGGCGGATGGAACTACGATCGCGACAAGGAGTTTGCCAAGTGGGATGCCCTGCAGAAGCGCCACGTAATCCACCCCTGGGCAGACTTTAACGATTTAGATACTCATCACTATCCCGCCTACCTCACCGGTGTGGCACGTTTTAATAACGGCTACAAGGTGTTTATGCCCACCGAGTTTATGCACGCTATGTACGACCAAGGCGGCGGTGCCGGTCTGCGTGACTTCTGGGAGCGCTGGATGGAAAGTCCCTATTTTAACGGAGCCTTTATTTGGGCATACTGTGATGAAGCTCCTAAGCGCACCGACCAAGGAGGAAAGTTGGATTCCGACAAGAGTAATGCCCCCGACGGCATCCTTGGTCCACGTCGCGAGAAAGAAGGAAGTTACTACGCCATTCGCGAAGTATGGAGCCCTATACAAGTAGAAAAAATGCGCATTGGTAAGTATTTCGACGGTAAGTTTAAGGTGAAAAATCGCTTCTTGTATACCAATCTGGCAGATTGTAAGATGACCTATAAGGTAATCTCCTGCGGAAGTCCGCTCACAATAGACGGTACAACCGATGAAAAGTTAATTGCCAGTGGCGATGTAGTCCTGCCGGCTATAGCTCCCGGCGAGACAGGAACCGCCTCATTTGTTCTTCCCGAGCGTTTTGATGAGGGAGACTTCCTCATTCTAGAAGCCTACAATTCGCAGGGAGAACTGCTTGCTACCACTTCCGAGCAAATTCATCTTGCAAGTGAATATTTCACCAATATGCTCTCTCGTGTCCCGGCAACCCTTGCGGCATATCGCTGTTCTGCCGAGAAAGATGCCTCTGCCGTAACATTGAAGAGTGACCGTGTAGAGATACGTTTCAACGCTACCAATGGTCAAATAGAGCAAGTAACTGCTGACGGAAAGACCATTCCCCTCACCAACGGTCCTGTAGCCGTAGGTATGAAGATGCGTTACGATGCCGAGGCAAGTTACGTGCGCAACGTACCCGAAGGTGCCATCTTCTGCGCTCATTACAAAGGTGCCGTAGACTCCATAATGTGGAAGCTCACTAACGATGGACTCCTCTTTATGAATGCCGTTCTGCTGAACAGAGCCTCCGGCGGTGCCGGCTTTGACGATGCTTTTATGGATACCGAAGTCTACAACTTAGGACTCACCTTCTCCTATCCCGAAGCAGATGTAACCGGTATGAAATGGATGGGACGTGGTCCATTCCGCGTATGGAAGAACCGCATTCCCGGAACCAATTACGGCGTATGGCACAAGAACTACAACAACACCATCACCGGAGAAAGTTACGACAATCTGGAGTACCCGGAGTTTAAGGGCTATCACGCCAACCTCTATTGGGCAACTCTAGAAAGCAAGAAGTCACCCTTCTCCGTTTATGCACAAAACGATGGCATCTTCTTCCGTGTATTCACCCCCGAAGAACCCGCCGGAAGAGCCGGAGGCAAGCGCACTATGCCCGCCTTTCCTGCCGGAGACCTCTCCTTCCTGCTCGATATTCCTGCCATTAACTCCTTTAAGCCCATCAAGATGCAAGGGCCGCAGAGTCAGCCGGGTAACATACGTATAAAGGAGGGCGACGAAGGTTTGCACCTCGACTTAATGTTCGATTTCAGACAAACGAAGTGATTTCGAAGCGAAAAAAACGAAAAGTGTTTGGTAATGTGCGAAAAAAGCACTAACTTTGCACCCGATATTATAACATTATAATTTTTTAAAGTCATGTATTTAGATACAGCAAAGAAAAAGGAGATCTTTGGACAGTACGGAAAGTCTAACTCTGATACTGGTTCTGCTGAGAGCCAGATAGCATTGTTCTCATACCGTATTTCCCACTTGACGGAGCACATGAAGGCTAACCGTAAAGATCATAGTACAGAAAGAGCATTGACTATGTTGGTAGGTAAGCGTCGTCGCTTGTTGAACTACCTGAAGGATCGCGACATCAATCGCTATCGTGCCATCGTTAAGGCTCTTGGCTTGCGTAAGTAATCTTTTGCTTCGTAACCGCAAAAAAAAGCATCGCATTTTTCAATGCGATGTTTTTTGTTATAGGGTATTTGAAAGGTTAAGCCCTTAGGCTTTAACCTCCCAAATATCATTGGTCTCAAGGAGTTCCGCAAAGTTGTGGTACGGCTTCTTGGCTTTCACTTCCTCGATCTGTGCTTCCACAGCATCGTTGTAAGTAGGAGCCTCTACATCGCGGATGACACCCAATACTACCGGCCACTCCAGTTCTGCTAACTTGAGCTGCAGGGTATTGTCTTCGCAGTGTGCGTCGTGGATGAGTACATCTTTCTCGGTGTAACCATCCTCGCCCAACTTAACCGGCTTTACGGAGAAACCATCTTGAACAATACCATATTCCTTGTTCGGACCGAACAACATGGGCTTGCCCTGCTCCACGTAGAGAGCGTTCTCCTCGCGTCCCTTCTTGTCGTACACAGCATCGTGGGTACCGTTGTTGAAGATTACGCAGTTTTGCAGAATCTCGCAAACAGATGCACCCTTGTGTGCCTGAGCGGCCTTCAAGATAGCTACCGTACCCTCACGATCCGTGGCAACGGCACGTGCAAAGAAGTGACCGCGAGCACCGAAGCACAATTCTGCCGGACGGAACGGATCCTCTACCGTACCGTAAGGACTGGACTTGCTCACGAAACCGCGCGGGCTGGTAGGACTGTACTGTCCCTTGGTCAAACCGTAGATGCGGTTGTTCAACAGAATCATGTTCAAGTCGATGTTACGACGGTTGGCATGGATAAAGTGGTTACCACCGATAGCCAAACCATCACCGTCACCGCTCACCTGCCAAACGGAAAGTTTGGAATTGGCCACCTTACAACCCGTAGCGATAGCCGCAGCACGACCGTGGATGGTGTTCATACCATACGTATTCATATAGTGAGGCAATCGACTGGAACAACCGATACCTGAGATGACTGCTACGTTGTGCGGAGCGACGCCAATCTCTGCCATCGCCTTATGGAGGGATGCCAAGAAGAAGTGGTCACCACAACCCGGACACCAACGAGGTTGTCCTTTCTTGAAATCTTTGTCTGTATATTCCATAGTTCTGCTTTTTTACTTGTTTAAAATTTCGTTGAAAGCGGCTACCAGTTCGCTTACTACGAACGGTTGTCCCTTTACCTCATTATACTGATACGGAGTGAATCCGTCTACCTTCATGCGGAGGAAGCCTGCGAATTGTCCCATGTTCTGCTCGGCTACAACCACCTTCTTGTACTTGGTGAGTACGGAAGCGGTGTTGGCAGGCAGCGGGTTGATGTACTTGAAGTGTGCCAAAGCAACCTTCTTGCCGGCTGCACGCATCTCGTCCATGGCTGCGTGGAGGTGACCGAAGGTACCGCCAAAGCCTACAATCAACAGGTCTGCATCGTCTGCATCGCCCAATACTTCAACATCGGGTACGGGAATCTTATCTATCTTAGCCTGACGCAACTGAGTCATGAGATGGTGGTTCTCCGGATTCGTAGAGATAGCACCGGTCTTGCTGTCCTTCTCCAAACCACCGAGGATGTGGGTGAATCCCTCTCTACCCGGTACGGCCCAATAACGAACGTCGGTTTCCTCGTTGCGCATGTACGGAGTCCAAGTTCCCTTCAATTCCTCGGGAACGTATGGAGGTTGGATAGCAGGATACTCTGCCAGGTTCGGCAACTTGAAGGCGCCGGAACCGTTGGCGCAGAAAGCATCGGTAAGAACTACAACCGGAGTCATGTGCTCCAAGGCAATCTTACATGCCATGTAGGCAGTGTCGAAGCAATCGGTAGGAGAGGTGGCTGCCAATACCGGCATAGGGCTCTCACCGTTACGGCCGAACAAAGCCTGCAACAAGTCGGTCTGCTCACTCTTGGTAGGAAGACCGGTTGCCGGACCACCGCGCTGTACATCGAGTACTACCAATGGAAGTTCCATGATGACCGCCAGGTTCATAGCCTCGGACTTCAAGCAGATACCGGGACCGGAAGTGGAGGTCACTGCCAGTGCACCTGCGAAGGATGCACCTACGGAAGAGGCACAACCTGCGATTTCGTCCTCGCACTGTACGGTGGTGACGCCGAGAGATTTGTGCTTGGACAACTCGTGCAGCACATCGGTAGCCGGAGTGATAGGATAGGAACCCAGATAGAGCTTCAATCCTGCTTTTTCGGCTGCTGCGATGAATCCATACGCCGTAGCCTTGTTACCGGTGATGTCCATGTAGCGTCCGGGAACCTTTACCTTTGACTCTACCTTATATACATTGTTAGCGGTGCTATGGGTGTTGTGTCCATAGTCGTAACCTGCTTGAATAACCTTGATATTTGCCTCGGCAACGCCCGGTTTGCGTGCGAACTTCTCTTTGAGGAAGTTGAATGCAATCTCCAGGTCGCGGCTGAAGAGCCAGCAAACCAATCCCAGTGCAAACATGTTGCGGCACTTGAGAATGGATTTGTTGTCCATACCGCTGTCGGCGAGACAGTCTTTTACCATCTGTGAGATGGGGCAAGCCACTACACGGTCCGGGTCGATGTTCATCTCTCCCAAGTAATCCTCGCTCTGGAATGCAGCCTTCTCCAGGTCTTTGCTACCGAATGCATCGGTATCGATGATGATGGTTGCGTTGGGTTTTGCATACTTGTACTGAGTCTTCAGTGCAGCTGCGTTCATAGCGACCAATACGTCGCACTGGTCACCCGGGGTATATACTTTGCCGGAACCGATGTGTACTTGGAATCCGGATACGCCGGTGAGTGAGCCTTGCGGAGCTCGGATATCTGCCGGATAGTCAGGGAATGTACTGATACTGTTACCTACGGTTGCAGACACGGTGGAAAAGATGTTTCCTGCCAACTGCATACCGTCACCGGAGTCTCCTGAGAAGCGGACCACAACCTGGTCGAGCTCTTTAATCTCCATTTTTTCTGCCATAATATTAAAGTTTAACCTTTACCTTAATGATATACATATTCTCAATAATGTGCAAAGTTCGTAAAGAAAAGTCACATAACAAAATATTTTGGGAACAGATTTCATGGATTTGTTGCTTTTTCGTGTCAAAATGCTTTTTTGGGGTCTTTTGGGCGTACAATTTGTCTGTTTTTCTTCTTTTGTGTAAAAAATGGACGGCTTTTTTGCATTCTCAAAAAAAAATTGTACTTTTGCAACTCCTAACAGTGCGTTCTTATAGTTCAACGGATAGAACAGCCGCCTCCTAAGCGGCAGATCCGGGTTCGATTCCCGGTGGGAATACAAAAAAAGCGTATTACTTTGTTTATGCGTCCATGAGAGAGCCGTCCACAGTGTTGGGGACTGTGCCGTGGAACGTCCTCAAAAACCCGGCTCGTGGAACACCTTATTATATATTCAAGTTTCGGATTTGTGTAAACATCCACGAGCGAGCCATCCACAGTGTAGGGACGTTTCGTGGAACGTCCTCAAAAAAGCCGGCTCGTGGTA
>CAYOKO010000107.1:0-6641 GCA_964404555.1 uncultured Bacteroidaceae bacterium
CTATCAGAACTGGAGAATTCGCAGACCTGTCCTTGTTGCAGCACAAAATCGCTCAAATTCTTTACGCTCTCAGCAGTATCAATCTTGCATGCAAGAGTAGACTTTTGGTTTGGCTCATTCTTAACAGAAAGAATGTTTACATCCACCGTAGCATTATCAAATATCTTTACACCCGACAAATCCACAAGCTTTACCGGATTGGCATATTTTGCAAAGAAACCACGCATAGATTCCCCATAGCCCGCACGCATCCACTTGTTCGAGGTGATGTAGCACAACACACCCCCCGGTTTCAGCAACGACAACCCCTTCTCATAGAACAAGCAATAGATATCACCCGTCTTCTCGAAAGACTTATAGCCACAGTTCACGTAAAGATCGCCCAACTTCTCATCGTACATCTTACCCTTCTTATCCATAGCACGGAAACCCGTAGCCTTCTGCAACTGTATGTACGGAGGATTACCTATAACGATATCGAAACCACCCTTCTCATCGAACACATTGGAAAACCACGTATGCCACAAGAAGAAACGATTCGTATCGGACGGGTCAAGCTTGTTCAGATTCAGATTATTGTTCTTGTTATAAATCTGACGCATTACATTGTTGCGAATAGACGTCATAATCTTATCACGCTCCAAGTGGTTGGAAGTGTTATAGTACAAGCCAATATCCTGCTTCAAGCTCTCACGCTCAGCATTGCTTGAGTCGAAAAACGTACTACGATACTCGCTAGAACTTGTTAAATCGCTCAAGTCCACATCCTTAAAGCTCTCCAACAAAGAATTACCATGCATAATCTTAAAGTGCAAGTTGGGAAGAGGAGAAGGCTCCTTATCCTCCACAATCATAGCCAACCAGAAACGCAAGCGAGCTATATCCACAGCACCCTTCTCTATATCCACACCATAAATATTGTTTTGCAATATATGGCGCTTCATGACAGACGTATCCGTATCCGGTTTCATAGCAATGTACAAACGAGACAACAAGTTCACCAAGCCCATAGGAAAAGCACCGGAACCGATAGCCGGATCACAGATTCTCACCTCCTGCAATTTCCTGCGAAGGAATTTCTTCTGTTCGTCGTTCAAGGCATCGGCATCGCATGTCTCCACAAACTTACGAATCATATCGTGAGAACGCTCCGGTACCCCCGTATTAAGGTACTCTATGATAGACTCCTTGCACATGTACGTAACAATCTCCTTAGGCGTATAGAAAGCACCCTTATCCTTGTTGTCCTCCAAAAGGTTCTCGAAGATACGTCCCAGCATCTCAGGGTCTATACCAATCTCGGCATCCTCCATATCGTTCTCATCAATGGTGAAATTATAACTATCCAAGAAATCGAACAACCGCTTAAAATAAGAAGCCTCGAAAGTACACTTACGGTCATCAATCTCATCCTGAGCAAACAAACCGCCATTGAGATAAGGAATATTCTCTGCACCCGGTATGCTCTTAGCCTCGTCCGTTCTGTACGGTTTATCCGTATTGAGCAAGCAGAAGAAAAGAGTTTCCAAAACATCGTCCAAGAAAGTATCCTTCTTATCCGAATTATAGAACAAATGGTGCATATACTGTCTGTCACCATTCAACCACCCCTTGCGCTGCAAGAAGTACAAGAACACAATTCTACCAAAGAGCTTCTTTATATAGTCGCGAACAAGCTTTTCATCCTCCTCGAACGTCTCCATGAACTGATAATTGGGATCCGTTATAGTACGTTCCACCCACTTACTACCATCCTTCACATAGCGCTTACCCGTTATGTACTGAACAAAGTCGGCATACAACTCACGATAATTATCGAAGAAGTCGTCGCTAAGAGCCTCTACCGAGAACGCCGCCTTTATGTTCTCGAAAGTAGCATCCTGCTTCTGGAACGCCAGGAAACGCTCAATAGGCGTATGGTAGAAGTTGTCGTGCTCACCAAACACAAACGTAAAACGCTTGGGAGATGTAGCCACATCCTTTATATCGCACACAAAAGAAAGACGCCACTCCTGCTCATCGTCGAAAGCAACGATGGCCGCATCGAAGCTACCCCAATTCTCATTGATGAAACTACGAACCAAGTTACGCAATCCCACACGCTTGTGCGCTACGGAACCTTTGTGAATCTTAAAATAGAAGATACCTATATGATAAGCATCCTTTGTATCGATAGAGCCAACAAAGAACCCCTGTTCCGCATCCTCCGGGTCGGTAAATTCCTCGTACTCCGTACGCAACTTGTCGGCACGGAACAAATCGCGCAACATGGCTGAATAGGACTCTTTATGGAATGGAGATTGAAAAATCTCCCGTAATGTTTCTGCTGTATATTGTGACATGACTAAATAAATGTTTCTGAAATAATAATTTGTGGAGTGCTAACCTTTACACTTTCGTCTTGCGAATCCATCTTGGTACGGTATTCCTCGACAATCTCACTTATTTTACGCTGTATGACGTAGGTATCCTCCTTTATCTTTAAGCGATCTCCCTTGTACTCTTGCGACAATGTCTTAAGCGTTTTGGGGAGCTTGGAATAAATGCCCTGCTTTAGGTAATCGCGCAGAACGATACAATCCTTGTCGAGAGAGGTATCGTCGCAGATTTGCTGTATTTTCCTCAAGAAAGCATCCGCAGTCTGCGTTGTCTTATCAAGATTTGCGTTCTTGATAGACTCACCATCCGTCTGCTTGTTAAGATCGTCCATGAATCTTGTAACAGCCTTGTTGACATGCTCAAAGTGGTGCCCACTCTTCTCAAAAGAGATGGCCTCCTCTTCCGGCTTAGCCTTTAAATAGGTTATGGCCGTCAGGAAATCTATGGGGGTAGGTTCTTTACCATCGCTTACCAAATAGAACTCGGTTTTTATATTCGTGGAGACGAACACAATAGAGTATCCCGAGTGCTTACCGGTATCGCGCAAGACACGGCTCTTTAAGGGTAAATCCTTTATCTTGTGATACAGTTCGCGATTCGTGTTGTATAGGTCGCGCAACTCACGCAACAAAGCTATCTTCTTATCCACCTCGTCGCGCACATTCGAATTAAAGAGCTTAAATTCCTTTACTATCTCCTCGTGTGAGTAGATTTGTGCATCCTCGCCAAAGGCGGAATGGAAACTTTGTAACTTGATAAGGGCATTTGCGTACAACTTTATCTCACTATCTCCTTGTCGAGAAGGATAGAACATATAGTTGTATATATCTTTTGCCACGGAACCTATACGGTTTACACGACCTATTCGTTGCATTAAGCGCGTTGCGTTCCACGGAGAATCGTAATTCACAATCACGTTGGAACGATGCAAGTTCACACCCTCTGCCAGCACATCGGAGGTAAGGATTATAGAATACTTATTCTGCTGTTTCTCTTTCGGAAGGTTTGCATCGAAGTTGGCTTTAATTACATCGAACTTGTTGCTACGGTTGGATGCATCCACGCATATTACATCCTGCCTATGGAGAACCTCCGTAAGATAGTTGTACAGATAGTTTATGGTGTCTACACTCTCCGAGAATACTACGAGTTTTCCCTCGGGATTTATCTCCGGGGAAAGGAGTTCATCGAGGATTTTCACAAAGCTATCTAGCTTTGGATCTTCGGTGATGGCATCCCACCTATTGCAGAGTCTCTTCAACACCTTATGGTCGTTTTGGAGAAGTTCCATGAAAACTTTTCCAAAATCGCTCGCACTGTAACAGATATCTTCCTCCTCGAATCCTTTTTTTGCAGCGTAGGCCATAATCTCATCGAGAGACATGCCCTTGGCTTGTAACTCCTTTATGTTCAAATCCGGAGCAATAATAACCCGGTCTTGTTCCAACATGCTTATCATACCATCGGTAATCTGGAGCAGCGTGTGCAGAGAGTTCTTAAATGCACAGAAACTACTTTCCAGACGTTTCACCATGTGGACACGATAGATGGCAGCAAGGTTCTGGCCTATGTGAACTGCATTCTTGTACTTCTCACGAAGTTCCGGTCTTAAGAATTCTATGGCTCTATAACGAGCATACGTTATGTGATGTTTCGCTTCTTCATCGGCAAGCGCTGTTAGCGTACTATAAAAGCTGTCACTCAGAGAACGACTCATAGCATACTCCAATTCCTTGGGAGGCAATATATTGGGGAAGGTTATGCCCTGACTTTCTATATCCTTTCTGTAGTCGGGGTCGTTTGTTATGTTGGTACGAGTTCTACGTATGGTTACTTTGTTTATAACTTTCTCACGTATTTGTGTATATATTTTATCCACATCTTTGGTTACATCGCGCTCATCACGCTCACGCATCAACTTCTTATATTTAAATATGTATTCCGAGAAGAAGAGCTTAAGGTTTGTTATACCGTCGATAGTACTCCGCTGTGAGTCCTGGAAGAGTAAGAGTTGGTTCAGTAGGTCTTCCGGTCGGTTGTTAAGGGGGGTAGCGGAAAGAAGCATTACTTTCTTTCTGTACGATTTCAGTAATCCCGGATTTATGCAGGGCGACTTACATATCTTCTGCAACTCATCGTAACGGTCGGCCGAGTCGGAACGGAACTGGTGTGCCTCGTCCACAATAATAAGGTCGAATTCCTCTTTATCGAAATATTGGTCTCTGCCTTCTATCACCTTCGACAGACTGCCGTTGGCTATGAATTGTGCTTTCTTTTTCAGTCCAAACAGGGCAAAGGTATCTTCCCAGTTGGATCTAAGTGTTGGTGGAAAGACAACCAATATTTTCGTATTCTTTCCGTTTGCTTCTACAAACCGTTTTGCAATCATGGTTGCAATCATGGTTTTTCCAAGACCCACCACATCGGATAGGAACAGGCCGTTGTGAACCATCAGCATCTGGTATCCTTGTATCACGGCGTCTTTTTGGTACTTCAACTCTTTTATTCCTGCCGGGAGCTGGAGTGTAAAATCGTCCTCTACTTGGTCACCGAAGGCTTCAATGAGTACCTTAATATACAGTTCGTATGGGGTGGGTTGATATCCAAGATACGTTTTGTCTTTGGCGCGTTCTATTTCTTGGAGCGTGAGTGTTGTTGCTTCCTTCCATAGTTGCTCAAACTCTTCGTGGCAATAGTGCACATCATCGTAGTCGCGCATAGCTACATTGAGTTCATACCGAGGGGCTTTACCCACTCCCAGTCCCGAGTCCGATATGTTCGAAGAGCCCATGATGACCCATCCATCGGAGTTGGGGGTATGCTTTTCCGGAAGACACAGATAGAATTTTGCGTGCAGGTTTTTTGCGGGGTGTATTTTTAGTTCCAGTCTTCCATCCGCCAAGTCCTGACACATTTGCAAAATTCCTTCTTCTATTTCTTTGGTATAATGAGCACTTAGGATATCTTTTTTAAAGTCTTCGTCGTATAGTTTCTTAGCTGCTTCCGGTCCTTCCAGGAGTTCCCATCCCATATTGTGTGAACGAAAGATATCGTCTACATTTATTCCAATAAGAATCCTTATACAAGCAACATCTCCAAGTTCTTTTCTCAACTTGAAGTAGCCCGATGAACGGAAGTAGCCAACAACAGCCAGAAAACGGTCAAATCCGTTCATCTCGGTAGCGATTCCCTTAATTTTCTCGAACAGAGTATTCGAGGGCGTATTATTAAAGAATTTTGTACTCATACCTCTATATTCAATATTCGTTATTTAACTCTGCAACACGGTATTACGTTCAAGCAGCGTCATTGCCACAGAGTGCCAAAGATGTTCGTCCCCTACTTAAGAATCAGACATAGGCATGCAAAATTAGTAAAACAATGTGAGTTGAAAAATTTTTTTGATAGATTTTTTAGAATTTTTCCTAAGTTGCAAAGATTTTTTTTGCAATCGTCCACGTTTTATCGAGTTGTTCGGAATCTCCGAACAACTCAACGAGGCCTATTCTATCGAACAATCGGTAACAGAATGATGCGAACGCAATCATTTTCCGGCCATTTTCTTTGCTCAATTCAAAACAAATACGTAGCTTTGTGGAAATATTTTTTAATATGAAGAACTTCAGCTACTATAAGGAATGCTTTTCGACTTTGCACACCGCCAAGTCGCAAGGTTACTCCGCTCCCCACAAACCACTGCTCCTACTATCCATCATCGACCTGGTGGAACGTGGTATCATTCGCGACAACCGCATAGAACTAAGCAATGCGCTTATAGCAACCTTTAAGTCGACCACCGCCAGATACATCGGTCATTCCCCGCTGTTCACGCCAAGCATTGGCCAACCCTTTTACCACCTTCAGCACGAGCCGTTCTGGCATCTTGTCCCTATGGAGGCATCGGCAGAATACGACATCGCCGCCGAACCACCGGCAGACTATGGCAAGAAGTCTGTGAGCTACGCCATCGGCACCTTGCGTTCCACCTACCGCTACGCTGTCATAGATGTTGAACTTTTTCATCTCTTGCAAAATGAGGATGCTCGTGCACAACTTCGCGTAACACTTATCAGCGTATACTTGGCGTCTCAACCGTCGGTTCTTTCGGGGGAGTGAGATTATTTACTCGTGGATGAACACATGCAAGCATAGGAGTCTGAGTTACTCTCAGGCTCTAACAACTCCACATTCTTATGGCAGAAGGAAGAGTTTCTAAATCGGGTACAAATAGATGGGTAAAATACCACCTCCTATCCTAAAAC
>CAYOKO010000108.1:0-6397 GCA_964404555.1 uncultured Bacteroidaceae bacterium
AATGCGGATGAGTTGTTGGAGTATATTGCAGGTGTTCTGCCATAAAAATCCATCATAGGGTTATTCGTTTCCTTTGGCAGAAATGTCGCGGACACAACGAACTTGTTCACCTAAAGAACGACGGGTATCGTTGGTGTTCGATACGCCAAAGTTTGTTGTACTTAGGTAAATGGCATTACTTTTTCTATTTCCTGTACTAGCTGCATCTTCGGATGTTCGTATTACACTTCCCGTTCCAAAACTTCGTAAATCCGGAAAGACAGGATCATTCTCGTTTGTGGTATAAGAAATAGTAATATTGGGCGGATTACCCTTCAATATTGTTTCCGCTCTATATTCTGTTACGATAAAGCCAGCACAAGGGAAGTAAATGGTCTCCACGGGGTCTTTCCATAGTTTACTTTCCTGATTATCAACATCGTTATTATCCTTATTAACATAATAACTCAAACCGTGAGTAGCGTCTGCCGTGAAACGCGAAACAGAGATGTAACGTTTATTTTGGGATTCTTTAGTACAACCATTCTCCGTATACTTGCAAAAGTGAGTCTGTATACGGATTCTGTATGCTTGTTCCGTATATGGATTCTTTAGCATATATAAAACGTAGTACACTGTATTATCTTCCTTTGTAACCTTGCCATAAATTGTTTGTTCTAGACTTGTTTCTGTAAAACTAGCATTAGACCATTTCGTATTCTGCCAACGTAGCTTATAATAGTCTTCCTTCATAGAAGGATCTTGAGGCATAAAATTTACGGCATCGGCATGCGTTGGGAGTCTCCAACCTTTTGGACATGGCTGGTCGTTTATGTCATTCCACAACCCCTTGCCATTATTGTATATGTTTGCGGATTCATATCCATCGTAGCAAGTCCAAACAAGACTCAAATTTCCTTTATTTTTTTTATCAATAGGATCCAAATTTCTAACACACGTAAATTTATAGTAGTCGTGGGTTTTGCCATAATCATCACCGGTCAACGAATCCCCCGGGAAACGAATAATTTCTTTTTCTTCTAGAGACTCTGCTATAGAAGGTTGTCGTATGCCATATACTGGTTTCCCTTCATGGTCATAGGTGTAAACGCACTGCAATTGTGCCTCCTCTAATGCTTTTTTTTCACTTTCCGAAAATTTATTCAATGCATCTACGCTTTTTTTGTATGTCGTAGGTTTCCCTGCTCTCCAATATAGGGCGCTGTATTTATCTACAAATTCAAGATTGGCAGATTCAAGATAAAGTCCGGCTTCTCTATTCTGTTCATCGTTTGTCATAATAAAAAAATTGTTGTCAGCGGGGAATTCTTTGGTCTCCTTGTCCGATCCATCCTCTTTGAAATAGAAAGTTTCCAATTTTTCTGAATCCAAGATATAAGGAATATTTCTTCCGTGTTGATAGTAATACCCTATTGACCCGTAAAAATCATTCTCACAATCCGCAGTTTTAGCTCCCAGATTGCGATCCATCCACATTAATCCATTGAAGGTAACGGGCTGACCTAAGTAGGCATCTACCGAGGCAACATCATAATCTATCCACTCATATTTTGCCGGAATGATGGCAATAACTCTCATACCACTCTCTAGTAACAAGATGGAAAGCGTATATTGATAGTTGGACTCAAACTGGAAGGGAGAATATGTCATGACATCCTTATCCCGGTCGTATGTACCGGAATTTATTGCATAATCCTCTACAACTTCGGTTCCATCTACCGAAAGGGTGATACGTACCTTCACGGCTTTCTGTCCCGTATTGGGAAAGATGCTCATGGTTCCCGGAACCTCGGCATAACTTCCGTTTGTCTCTACCGGAATAGCAATGGCTTCGTCACCTTCTTTCCGTTCATAGAAAGGGCGAATAAGTGTATCGGTAGATTCCTCGTAACTCCAAGTACCGGAAACAATGTCGAAGGTACCTTCACGCTTTGGTTCTATCACCTCTATCTTCTCCAATGTTACTTTGCTCAAATCCTTTGCCGTACCATTCGTTATCTTTGAGCTTTCCTGCTCCTGACGAGAGATCTTGAACTTTACACTGCTCAAAGAATGCGTAAACTTCATGGCACCCCCCGCATTTTCCTCGGTGATTTTCTTCAGATTAGTGGAATAGAGAATATCGGGAATACTATCTGCTGTGGCATCGTACGATACCTTGTAACAAGTAGCCTCATCGCCTATAGCAGATACGGGCGAAGAATCTCCCAACGGATCGACATTCGTTCCAAAAGTTATGCCATAGAAATCTAACTTGGTTCCCGTGGTGTAACTTACGGTTGAGCCTTGCGTATCCTCGGTACTCGCTAGTCCATAACGTATTTCGTGAACATCGGTCTCTACGCCCAGCGAATGGATTAACAATCCTTCATCCCATACATACGTAGCACCCGAATCCGGTGTTTCGGCAGCAAACAACCTATAGAATGTACCGGCATCAAAGTGGATATCGGTATCGCCACTACGTGTCACCACCTGCATTCTACTCGCCGTAAGATGGATGGTTTTATCGGCTGGAAGTTCGGTCTTCTTAAGATACACCAATTGCTCCTCGCAGCACGCTGCAAAGAGGAATGCTACAAACAGGATGCACAAGTTGGAAACGTGCATTATAATATGGGTTCTAGTTCTCATTATTTTGTAAGAGTTAATGTAACGTTGTATATGGAATTGGGGTACAAGGTGTAACCGGCGGCATCTTCCCCTAGTATATAGGAATAAGCTAAGGGGGTTCTTGTTTCTACTTCTTCAACGGTTGTCACCAACGTCCCCGTAATTGCTACTTTTGGAGCATTGGTCTCGCTGTTGCAATAATTGGGCAACATATAGTAGTAACAATAGGCATTGGAGCCACTAGCTATGCTCCCTCCCTCATCGAAATAAAGAGTCGAAGGAGATTCTGCATAATCTTCATCGCTTAATTCTTCCGGATTTTCTTCGCCCGTGTACAAATACGTACACCGGGGAATGTGGTATAATTTTACCCCTAAATCGACAAAATTCCCTCCGCACGAATCCGTAATTACCAAATTGACACGCACCGCCAATCTACCGAGTGTTATGTTCAGCGACTGATTTGCCGTAATGTCTCCGGTATAGTGACCCGTCATGGGGAGGCGGGTAGTGGTAGCATCGTACGTAAACGGATACTTTGTACTCTTAAGGGTGGTGAGCAAATCGGGGTAACTGAAGTCGCATTCTTCCATATTAACCAGCACCACCAACGTAGCATTGGTGGCGGCAAGAAGATTGGCAGAGACGTTGTTTACTTGCGTAATACCGTCATCGTTGTGGAAGCACAACTCATTGGATCTCAATATTCCCATACTGTTGTACTGCAATATCCGGATATCATGGATAAGGTTCTCCACATCTGCCGTATAGGAAGCGGTGGCACGGGTTACCGGGTCGCCTACTAGAGGCGAGGTGGATAGATTCAACTTCACCGACACCGGTGTTCCCTCCTCTATCTCTTGTGCAACGTCTACCTCCTCCTGCGTGCAACCCACCCAAGTGGTACACCACACGGCGAGGAACAATCCTACGATTATTGTATTTATCTGCTTCATTTTCTGTCTATATTAGTCCGGAGTTAAGTCCTTTGTCCACGACTCGTTGTACCAAGTGCTCACTATAACCCCCTCGTTTACCGTTACCGTCAGCTTCACGTTGTAGGAAAACCCGTGGAAGAACTTCATGCTGTTCAACGCCGCCACATACTGCGTAGGCACACCATTCACCTCCAGGTTCACCAATATATACATAGTGGTACTCATAATATCCGTTGGCAGTATGCCCACATCTCCCGTAAGCGTCACCTTACCATCCTTCTCCTCCCGGGTAAAATCCTCCGCATTGATGGTGACACGAGTATTCTTGTTGCCCTTTTTCATCTGTATAGAATCCGCAACATTGGTCATAGACCACAGATAATAAATCTTATTCGGATCGCCGGGTTCACCTTCGTAAGCATTCTGCAATCCCGATATTTCCACACCGGAATCCATCAACCCCAAACTGTTCACGCCATCGCCCGATTCTATGGTCAACTTTATGCGAGCCGTCTGCTCCACAATGGGGCGCAAGCGCACGTAATGTACACCGTTGACATCCACATTATCCTCAATGGTCTCCGGTATAGCTCTGGACTCCTCGTAACGGTTGTCCGTAGAGGCAAAATAGATGCCGTTCTTTATCTCCACATTGTATTTCTCCTTACTTCTAGATGTGTCGGTAGTGAGATCCAGTGCCGGACACATAATCAAGAAACGATAGGTATGCCCCACATCCAGATATAGCGGAGAACCCACCGTACCCTCGTCGGACTGAGTCAGCGTAATGCTGCCTCCATTGTCTGCGGTTGTTTCCAGTATCTTACGAGGAATGAAGGTGGTGTATCCGGCAGCACTGCGCGACACCTTGTATGCCCTCAATTCGGCTTCTTTGAAGACGTAGTCTCCCTTGTACGCCTTTATACTGCCATCTTCGTAGTAGACATCTTCCTTATAGGTCTTTATACTACCGTCGCCGTTGTACTCTGCCTCTTGGAAGAGCAACCATAGAGATTGTCCCTCGTCCAGGTCTATCACCTTCAACGAATTCTTCTGCGCATCGGTTAGTCGGTCTTTTATAGAGGCATACGTAAGTTCGCTACTCGTAGTGGTCTCGTTGGAGGTACTTCCGCTCTCCGTACCGTCATCGGCTCGTGTAGAGGTAGATGGCGTGACATAGGCATAGACCTCGGGCGCAAGGAACTCCACACGAACAGAATCGCGCCCCTTGGTGGGGGCGATTTCGTCGTCCTCTATCACATAGATGATGTGTGTGGTGCAGGCTACCGTCAGCCAAGATGCCAGACACATTGTAAGCCATATCTTTACCTTATTCATTACTCGTTTGTTATATTCTTATACGGATAGAGCGGGATGTAGATTTCTCCGCCCTCTTGCCACGCCACCGGTTGGGCGGTTAGTTCTATTGTATTCTCCAGGAAAGAGAGCGTCACCTCGTAGGAGTCGCCACTCTTTAGAGAGATGGATTCGTTGTTGCTATCGGTGAAATACACCACCAACCCCTTGTTTGTAATATCCTCATAGGTGATATTCTTCTCGGAGAAACGGTAGCTAACATCCACCGTGATGCTATACCCCGGAACCACGTAGACCGTGCCCAACTCCTTTGCTTCCTCCGAAATGAGGTAACCGGTTAATGTCCGGGAGGTCCACTCCGGCAAGGTAACTCCCTCCTCCTCTTGCCATGCATAGGGTTGGAAGATTTGCCCCTCGCAGTTGTCGTACGAGGCATACAGTCCCCGCATGAGCTGACCGGCTGCCGGGAGCGTGAGCGTTACATTGCTTATATACTTCGTCATGCTTGGATCCAGTATTCCTTTGAAGGTCACCTTTGCCAGCGCATGATTGAAGGTGAGCGAACCGGCATCTGCGGCGTCGAGCGGGGCGGAGGCAGAACCCTTTAGTGTGTTGGTAGCCACCAAGATGTCCGTCAACCCGGGGCGAGTGGTACTCTTTAGCTCCATGCACTCCCCGGCATAGTAGTCCGATACCTTTTGCAGGGAGTCTGCCGGGTAGTAACCCGATACGTAGACATTCTGGTCGGCTGTGGGATAGTAGCACCCGGTGTTGAAGGGGGTCTGCTTATAGTCATCTACATCGCCGGTAGCATTCAAGCAGAAGAAAGGCTCCACGGCAAAGAGATCCGAGGCGATGCCCGTCACCGATTTCCGGTTGCTGACGTCGGTGATGTCGTTCTCCAGCCATGCCACAAAACAGGGCACCTCCACCTTGGTGGTGGTCGTCGTGGTGGTGGTGGCGGCATCGGCACGTGAGGCGGTTAGGGAGATGGGAACGGCAGAAAGCGATACGTCGGGGACAGCCTCCCCCTCCGTATCGGTACAGGCCACGAAAGGCCATACGCAGCACGTACACACTATGCTCACCCTGAGCACACTGTGCCGTAAACGGTTCTGCTTCTCTATTTCATTCATACGTCATCTCCTCTGTGCCTGCTTGCAAAGAACAGGACTTTATTTGGTTGGTGTTACCTGCACCGACACGGTTCTACTTCCTCTGTTGTTCCAATTCAACGCTCTCACGCTGCGCACCTTGATGGGCGATGTTCCGGGTTCCGAGGCACCTAGCCCGTTAAGGCTCTCTACTACCAGTGTGTAGTGGTAGTTGCGGCGTAGCCCCCACCGGGTGCGGTCGCTGTAGCTTATGGTGGTGGCGTCGGTGGAGGATATGGTCACCGCCTCGGTCGTAGTCTCCTCTTTGGGGTCTATGTAGGTGGTGTAGTAACTCAGTCCGGCACTGTGCTTTGTGAAGCTTTCCTCGGTGAGTGTTCCGTCGCTTTCCGCTATCTTTTGTTGCATCCCTTTGTA
>CAYOKO010000109.1:0-6240 GCA_964404555.1 uncultured Bacteroidaceae bacterium
GATCCTCCTTGTAAAGATCCGGAAGCGGACGGCACGCATAGAGCCACGTCGACGGGAAAATATCGTGATGCTTACGCCACTCCTCCAAATCATCGTCCGGATATATTGAAAGCACCGTTATCTGCTTGTCCTGTATAGCCCGCGAAAGCACCTCCGACTCCCTCAGCACCCGCACCGTAGTAGCACAAAGTCCACACCCCGGATTGTTGAAGAAAAGCACAATGTAAGGCGAACGAATCTTGTACAATCTCCCCTTGCCACCACCCCACAACGAAAACCGAAAATCGTTGGCAAGCGACCCCACCCGGTTCTGCCCTATGAGACGAAGCTGATACAACAACCTCTCCCTACGAACATCCCCCGTATGGCGACAAGAAAGAAGACACCTCGCAATAGCCGCATACAAATCCTCGTTCTTGTACACCGCATTCGGCTCATACAAATACCTATAAGCCAACCGATAAAAACGCAGCAACGCCACCTCCGAAGTATCGGCACGCAACACGACACGCTCCACAGACAACCGCACCGTAAGCGTATCGGTGTACGACAGAAGCTCCAGGAAGTTCACCCATCCACGCTCCGTAACCTCCCCCGCCACAAGAGTAGAATCGCCAAAGTCGAACGCATCCCAATAATGCAACGCAGCATCCCCCGTCGCATCATCGGCACACACCGGCAACGCCCACACCGGCAACAAAGCCAAGAGCAATAGACAGCACCCCCTAGCCATAATCCCCTAATTATAAATACTCAAAGTAGAACCCAAAGCAGAAATGCGATAACGGAACAAACTCCTGCCCCCATCGCCATCGCTCACAATACCATAGTTATTCAAGTTGTAAGTACGAGCACAACTACTACAATAAGCAAAGCCCCCCTCACGCAAAGAAAGACGCTTACTAATGCTATAATCGTTGTAACAATTGGGGCACACCACATCGAAGCACACCGGCGAAGCAACATCCGCCCCCACCTCCGGCAACGTAGGCAACCCCACAATAAAACCATTGCTAATGCCAAAGTACACACTACTATACCCATCCACCGCCGTCCGCTGTATCGTCTCCTCAGTGCCCTGCGCATTGGAAATAACATAGTTGACGTTATAAAGCAACATCGCAAACTCCCCACCGTTACGCAACGCCCGCAAGAGCAACGGCGAACGTTCTATACTCGAGATGGTAAGCGACGCCTTGCTCCCCGTATAGTAAAGAGTATCCTCGTCCGAGCTACACCCCGTAAACACCGGAACAAATGCCACACACATCAGCCACAAAAACAAACAAAAGAGTCTTTTTCTCATATTCCATCCTTTTATAAAAAGAACGAAAGAAAAAGCACATTTATTGTAGCACGAAAGCGCAATCCCCATGAAAAGTAACCGGATAGAACCATTTTTTCCTTTTATAATATGGCTATACTAATTTTTTTTACTATTTTTGCCCCAAATAAACAATTAAAAATTCGATTATGCAACACAAGTTATGGATGTCGGCAGCTCTTGTGGCAGCCGTAGCTACACTCTCATCGTGCAGCAAAATGGGCGCACTCAGTGCCGACCTGTTTAACGTAACCCCCACACCCTTAGAGACTAAGGCAGGACTGGTGGAGGCAACCATCAATGGAAGTTTCCCCTCCAAGTACATGAAGAAGAAAGCCGTAGTAACCGTAACCCCGGTACTCAAATACGACGGTAAGGAACTCGCCTCCGAAAGCGCAACCTTCCAAGGCGAAAAGGTAGAAGGAAACGACCAGACCGTGAGCTACCGCGTAGGCGGCAACTACTCCATGAAAGCTGCATGGAAGTACGTACCCGCAATGATCAACAGCGACCTCTATCTGCAATTCGCAGCCAAGGTAGGCAAGAAGAACGTCAACATCCCCGAAGTGAAAGTGGGATACGGCGTCGTAGCCACCTCCGAACTGCTAAGCAACTGCCTAGCAAGCTCCAGCGCCTGCATGGCAGAAGACGGTTTCCAGCGCATCATAGAAGAAAAACAAACCGCCAATATCCGCTTCTTGATAGGTCAGGTAAACCTGCGTACCGGGGAGCTGAAGAGTGTAAGTGTTGCCGATTTCGTGAAAACCTTGAAGGAGATAGCCAAAGACCAGGAAAACAAATCCATCTCCAACGTGGAGGTAAGCGCATACGCCAGCCCGGACGGATCCTACAGTCTCAACGAAAAGTTGGCACAAGGACGTGAGAAGGTAGCCACCAACTACGTCAAGAAGAACCTGAAGAGCAACAAACTCGACGACGATGTAGAAAGCAAATACACCGCCGAAGACTGGGACGGCTTCAAGGAACTGGTACAAGCCAGCAACCTGCAAGACAAAGACGTCATCCTGCGCGTCCTCTCCATGTACCAAGACCCCGAAGAGCGCGAACAGCAGATACGCAACATCTCCACCGTATATAGCTCCCTCGCCACCGAGGTACTCCCCGAGTTGCGTCGTGCCCGCCTCACCATCAACTACGAAGTGATAGGTCGCGATGACGAGCAGATTATCAACGAGTTCAATAACAACAACGCCGAAGGCCTGAGCATAGAAGAGTTGATTTACGGCGGCAATATGCTGGCAGACACCAACGACGACCGCATACAATGGTACAACAAAGCCATAGAGATGTACCCATCCGACTACCGCGCCTACAACAACATAGCCTCCATCCTCATAGAAAACGGCGACATAGACGGAGCCGAGAACTATCTGTCAAAGGCACTGAATGTAGACAACAACGCCGGTGAAGTATTCACCAACAAGGCACTTATCGCCCTGAAGCAAGGAGCCACCGACACCGCCGAGGAGTACCTCGCAAAAGCAGGCGGCAACACCGTAGACGAAACCATGGGCGCCCTCTCCATTGCACAAGGCAAGTATGCACAAGCCGCACAGTACCTGGAAGGTTCCAAGAGCAATACGGCAGCCCTGGCACAAATCCTGAACAAGGATTATGCAAGCGCCGCACAGACCCTCTCCAATGTATCTACCGCCGATGCCACCACCACCTACTTGCAAGCCATCCTGGCAGCACGCACCGGCAATAAGTCACAAGCCAAGTCGTTGGCAAGTCAGGCAGCTGCAGCAAGCAGTGTTTACAAGGCACTGTCTTCCAAGGATCTGGAGCTGAAATAAGAGAACAGAACGTTGAATAGAAAGAATCGAGAATTGAAACAATACAAGATGTTCAAGCAGCGAGGCACCCTGTGGTGCCTCCTCCTGCTTTTGGCAGGTCTCGTTACCGCCTGCTCCCCCGGAGACGATGAATTTGTGTTGAAAGGCAACATAAAGGATATGAAAACGGCCGAGATATATGCCGTGACACCCGGTGGAGAACACGAAGGGATGGATACCATACAGGTAAAAGGCGATGAGTTTGAATATCGCATCACCTTGACCCAACCGGCAGTACTCATCCTGCAATACGCCAACTTCCAGCAACAAGTGGTGTTTGCGGAACCGGGCACAAAGGCTACCCTGACGGGTATGAACAGTGCGCTGCCACAGATAAAGGTAGAAGGCACGCCCGAGAACGACGCCTTCACCACCTATCGACTCTCGGTTCTGGGACAGAGCGATGCGCAAAAGCGTAAAGCAGCCGAGGCGTACATACGCCAACAACCCGAGCGGCTGTCGGCACTCTACCTGCTGGAGTACTACTTTGTAGGCGAAGAAGCAGACCTAAAGACCGCCCTCCAACTCGCCACGTTGGTACACAAGGCACAGCCCGAAAGTGTGCGTGCCGGCTTGATACTCTCCTCACTGGAAACAGCACAGAAGAATGTAAAAGGAGCCGCTCTTCCCCCCTTCCGCTTGAAGGATATAGAAGGGAAGACGGTGACCGACAAGGACTTTGGCAAGAGCGGCAAAGATTTGCTCGTACTCTTCTGGGCCTCCTGGGACACCGAGAGCAGCACCGTTATAAACGTACTCGAAGCACAAACGCGACAGATGCGCACCGACAATAGGGAAGTACCCGTAGACATCTTTACACTAGCACTCGACGGCAGCAACTTCGAAGGAATGCGCCGTATGCACCGCCGTGAGATTCCCGGCAGACACGTAGTGCTCACCGATGCCTGGGAGAACCCCCTGGTGAAACGCTTCGGCGTGACAGCACTGCCCATAGGCATACTCTACGACAGCAAGTTGAAGGTAAAGAAACAACTGCGAACAAAGGAAGAGATACTGGGCGTGTTACACTAAAACACAAAGAAGAAGAAAAGAAAATATGTTGGTAAAAGTATTCGGAGCAGCCGTTCAAGGGCTGGAAGCTATCACCATTCATATAGAGGTGAATTTGAGCCGAGGCATCAAGTTCTTTTTGGTGGGATTGCCCGATGTGGCAGTGCGCGAGAGTCACGAGCGAGTCGTGGCAGCCGTACAGAACTCGGGTTTAACCTTTCCATCGGCACAGATTACTATAAATATGGCACCCGCCGATATACGCAAAGAGGGTTCGGCATACGACCTCCCTCTGGCTGTAGGCATACTTGCTGCCGCCGGCGTGGTGAAGCAAGATAAGTTGGCTCGCTACGTTATTCTGGGTGAGTTGGGACTGGATGGGTCGTTGCATCCCATCTCCGGTGTGCTCCCCATGGCGATACGTACCCGGAGCGAACATTTCGAGGGCATCATTGTGCCGGAACAGAATGCACGGGAGGCTGCCGTAGTCAACAACCTCAAGGTCTACGGCGCTCGTTGCCTGGCAGATGTCATTCGTTTTATGAACGGCGAGGACGCCATAGAGGAGACCGTGGTGGATGTACGCAAGGAGTTTGCCGAATGCCAGGAACGGTTCGACGTAGACTTCGAGGAGGTAAAGGGACAAGAAAGCGTGAAGCGCGCCCTGGAGGTAGCAGCCGCCGGCGGTCACAACCTCATTATGATAGGTCCGCCGGGAAGCGGTAAGAGTATGATGGCAAAACGCCTCTCCACCATTCTGCCGCCCCTGACACTCGCCGAGAGTTTGGAAACCACCCAGATACACTCCGTAGCAGGACGTCTGGAACGAGGTTCCACCCTCATAACGCACCGTCCCTTCCGGGCACCGCACCACACCATATCGCCCATAGCGCTGGTGGGAGGCGGTAGCAATCCGCAACCCGGAGAGATTTCGTTGGCACACAACGGCGTACTCTTCCTGGACGAGTTGCCGGAGTTCAACCGCAACGTGCTGGAGGTGATGCGCCAACCGTTGGAAGATCGCCATATCACCATCTCACGCATAAAGTACAACGTGGATTATCCCTGTTCCTTTATGTTTGTGGCAAGCATGAACCCCTGTCCCTGTGGGTATTACAATCATCCCACTCGCCCATGTACCTGCAATCCCGGTCAGGTGCAGCGGTATTTGGGGCGTGTGAGCGGACCTTTAATGGATAGAATAGACATTCAGTGTGAGATTCTTCCTACGGGGTATGCCGAGATGAGCAGTACCGTGGTGCCCGAGAACAGTGCTACCATACGCCGACGGGTGGTGGCGGCACGTGAGTTGCAGGCAAAACGCTACGCTGCCTATGCCGACGAGATGGAGAAGGCGGGGGTAGGCGTGCGCCGCATCTACTGCAATGCCCAGATGGGGAGTCGTGAGTTGCAGCGTTTTGTGACGCTCGACGCACAAGCCTCCGGACTCTTGCAGGTGGCTATGAACAAGTTGAACCTATCGGCACGTGCCTACGACCGCATTCGCCGTGTGGCAAGAACCATTGCCGACCTGGCGGGGAGTGAGTTGGTGCAGTCTGCCCATGTGGCAGAAGCAATAGGTTATCGCAGTCTAGACCGCGGTAACTGGGGAGAATAAAAAATAAAGAACTATATATAAGATGGAAAAAGAATTTAAGAGAACATTGGTTACCGCCGCATTGCCCTATGCAAACGGTGGTGTACACATAGGCCACTTGGCAGGTGTGTATGTTCCGAGTGATATTTATGTACGTTATTTACGACTGAAGAAGAGAGATGTACTCTTCATCGGTGGAAGCGACGAACATGGTGTTCCCGTAACCATCCGTGCCCGCAAGGAGGGTATCACCACGCGCGAGGTGGTGGATCGTTACCATAATCTTATAAAGAAGTCGTTCGAGGATTTCGGAATCTCGTTCGATATCTACAGTCGTACCACTAGCGAGGTGCATCATAAATTTGCGTCCGATTTCTTCCGCAAACTTTACGACGACGGTAAGTTGCAGGAGATTACGGAGGAGCAGTTCTGCGATGAGGTGACGGGTGAGT
>CAYOKO010000110.1:0-6151 GCA_964404555.1 uncultured Bacteroidaceae bacterium
ATTCAAATGTCGATTTAGTTGCCTGATACTCAATTCAGGTGACACATTTTTAAAACTTGGGATTTTTAGCCCGGAAACTTCCCTTTCACGAGCAAAAAAGAGATGTGTCACCTTGTTTTTTCGTTGCACACATCAAAATATATTTACAATAGTAAGCGAACGGATTTTTTATACTGAGAAAAATATTTTTCTTACTGAGATAGCATCCGGATTCTAGTGGAAAAGGAGGCAAAGTCCTATGCTTTTCATGACCTATTCTAGTAGAAAACGAGAGCTAATTGCGCGCAATTAATGGGCTATTTAGGCTAGTTTTTTTTGAAGTAAAAACCGGAAACTCCATAGTAAAAAAGTTCCGAGCTTACACGAAACTTATCGCGTAAACCCGGAACAAACGAGTATTAAAAGATTATTAAAGTTCTATCTTACTACAACGTTTGAGGAAACCTTTGAAGCAATCCAGTCGTAGGACAGACTGCTGGCACTCCAGTTCTTGAACTCCGGATATGCTTCCGTCATTCTCTTACGTTCTACCGGCCACTCCCAATCACCCGGAAGGAGGATGACTTGCGGAGCTACGCCCATCTCCATAGCCGAGCTAATGGTCTGAGTCAGGTAGTAACCGGTCAATACCGTGTTGCTGTTCACGGTGATGACAAAGTTGGAGCGATTTTCATAAATAGACCATTCCTCCGGAACCTCTATCTTGACACCTGCATCTACATAATCCAGTGTTGTTGTATTCAACATGATGGATGTGAGAGCTGCCGGACCGGCAAGACGCTGGTGTATTTCACCTATCAGGGTAGAGTCGTTCTCGGATGTCTTGTAGCTGATGGTTGCTGCATAGGTACCACCGGCTGCCAGGGCTTTAACCGTGGCGTACTTAGAACCGGCTGCATGACTTACGCTGAAGACTATATCGTTGAAGTCGTAGTCGTCCGTACCACCAAGGTCCTCGCAGGCAAAGATGATGGTTTGTTCGTCGTAAACGTACTCTTCGCCACCTTCCTCGGTGTTGCCTTCGTATCCCTTACCGCAGTCGCCGGACGGGATGACGATGGAAGACTTGCCTTTCTCTATGATGACCGTATTGCCGGTACCCAAGTCGGACTTGTTGGCATACGATACTTGGTTGTTATCTGTGCGATACAGCTTACCGCCTATCATAATTTTCTCCAACTTATCGTACGGAGTGAGATCCCAGATACTGCTGCCATAGGTTGGGTTATCAACAGATATGTATATATTGTTGATAACGTATCCATAAGCTAGATTCTCAGCACCTTCTGTATAGTTAGCATAGGATACGCTGCCCATTTCGAACACTGAATAGCCCTCTGTTGGACCTACTATATTACTATTGTTAATGCTTACACCGCCATCCACATGGATGTAGGAGTTTGCTGCCATGGTAACCTCGCTGGCATCGTTGATGCCATCATTGGAGCCGGAAACAGAGAAGTCGTTCTTGAATTCGGCATAGGAAGAGGGACCCATATACAAGTCGCGGCAGTGGAAGTATCCGTTGGAAACGAGATTACAGTTGTTATAAACTCGCATGGATGCTGTAGCGCTGTGATCCCAGGATTCACCGGTAGCCTCAACCGTCATGTTTCCATTGTTGACGTAGACGCTATTGCCGGAAGCTCCCTTCAGCTGTTCTACCTTCAAGGTTCCGTAGTTGTAGAACAAGCCGCCATTATCGCTCAACATAGCTATATCCATAGTAGCATCGGCTGCCACATAATTGTACTTATCCTTGGTTCCATTGTAGAAGGCTACATTTCCTTCGCCGGATACCTTACCGCCCTTCAAGACAATTAAGCGTCCCGGCTCCGTGTTACCACCGTCGCCATAGCTAGATAGGGTTGCACCCTTAGAGATATTCACCGTACCACCGTCACACACAACAAGGAGTGAGTTGAGTCCAATGGAAAGATTCTGCGTTATATTCAAAGTACCATACACATACAATACTTCACCGGTAGTAGACAAAGATGACAAATAGCCGCTCTCGCCTGAAGTCCAATTCTGTCCGGCAGAAATCTTCATCACCTGTGCATAATTTGTATTCTGCTTATCAGTCCATGTCTGACCGGCATTTGTGGTAGTAACCTCTACCGCTTCACCGACTCTTGCCATGACTTCGTTGTACACCTCATCATAGGAAACGCCATCCGTACTCTTGGCACGCTTAATAGATCTCTTGGCTGCACTAGCCGTTGCATCTGCGCTACCGAAGGTAATGTTTAATTCATCGTTATCTAAGTTTACCGCTTTTACGTAGCGGTTACCGTATTTGTCCTCGTAGCAGGCATAGAAGAGCGAAACGCCTTTCAAGACATCTGCATCGAAGGAAATAGAGGCGTTTCCCTTAGTATCGGTAGTCACCTCGTAATTTGCGATGAGAGAAGTACTCTCACTTGTCAAGGGGTTCTCGGTGAAGAGCTGCAGCTTGTACGTCTCTAGGCCATCCAAGTGTACGGCATAGTTTACCTTTGCCTTTGTTACCATACTCCAGTCCTGATCCTCATCGATCTCACCAAAGTTATTCTCCCAACTTTGTGCATACTGTTGCTTTACATACTCGGGATTGTAGTAGTCGAAATCCTTCTGGCAGGAAGTCAGCAGGTTTGATGTAGCTACCAAACCCAGCGCAACAGCAAGTTGTAATCCAGTTTTCCTTTTCATATTATCTTTTCTATCTAAATACAGTTTGTGATTCATGTATTAAGATAAGCCCAAACTTATAGGTTAGAGTCTTACCCGGTCGAGAGTCGTACAAATGCGAACATTGCCTTCGCACTTCTAGGTAAACGAAAAAGGGGCGATGGGACTGAGCTTATCCCATCGTCCCCCAAGTAATATTATTTTTCCTCTTCGTCGCTGAAGTTCTTATCTTGAATCTTGCGTCCCAATACCAGATAGGCAGTAGGAGCGGCAATGAACAGTGAAGAACAGGTACCGATGACAACACCGAGAATCATTGCGAAGGCGAAGCTACGTATGCTATCACCACCGAGGATGAAGATACACAGCAACACAATCAACGTAGATACGGAGGTGTTGATGGTACGAGCCAACGTTGAGTTCAAAGAATCGTTGAACAGGCGCTGACGTTCGCGATTAGGATACAGACCGATGTACTCGCGAATACGGTCGAAGATAACCACCTTATCATTGATAGAATATCCAATAGCCGTAAGGATGGCACCTATGAAGGTCTGGTCGATCTCCAAAGAGAATGGCATCCAGCCCCAGCAGAGTGAATAGATACCTATAATTAACAAGGTATCGAGTGCCAATGCTACTACCGCACCGGTAGAGAAGGCTGCGCTGCGGAATCGTACCATGATGTAGATGAAGATGGCAACCAACGCCAAGAGTACGCTCCAGATAGCTCCGTAGGTAATATCCTCGGCAATGGAAGGACCTACCTTCTGGGAACTGATGATGGAACCGCCGTCCTGAACGTCGCGGTTGATGAACTTCTCGAGTGATACATCTTCCTTCAAGAAACCGCCCTTCTTTAAGTTGTCGTAGAGGATGGTCTCAATCTTTGTATCAACATCGGCTGAGTTATCTTCAATCATATAGTTGGTGGAGACACGTACGCGAGTACCGTCGCCCAGAGAAATTGCACTTACGTTAGCACCCTCGAATGCTTGATTCAAGCAAGCATCGATGTCCTCCTTCTGAACCTTCTCGTCGAACTGAACCACGAAGTTACGTCCACCGGTGAAGTCGATACTACGACTCAAACCGCGTACAACGAAAGAACCGATGCAGATGAGAGCAAGGATTCCGAAGATGCTGAAGGTCTTCTTGAAGACACCCATGAAGTGATACTTGGTATCCTTCATCATGTTGCGAGAAACAGGTGTTGTGAAGGTAAGATTCAACCACTTATCCTTAGCCATCATATACTCGAATACCAAACGGGTCAAGAATACGGCGGTGCAGAAGGATACTACGATACCGATAATCAAGGTGGTAGCAAAACCACGGATAGGACCTGTACCGAAGTTGAACAGGATGATACCGGTGATGATAGAAGTCAAGTTGGAGTCGGCAATAGCAGAGAAAGCATTGCTGTAACCTGCTGCCAACGCATTCTTTACGTTCTTACCGGCACGTAACTCCTCCTTGGTACGCTCGTAGATAAGCACGTTGGCATCTACTGCCATACCCAAAGAAAGAACCAAACCGGCAATACCACTCATGGTGAGGGCTGCCTTGAAGGATGCCAAAACGCCCAACGTAAAGAAGAGGTTCAAAATCAAAGCTACGTTGGCAACCATACCCTCACGGAAGCCATACATAACGCACATATATACAATCAAGAGGATGAAGGCAACCACGAAGGACCACATACCCTGATTAATAGACTGCTGACCGAGAGACGGACCAACGATGTCCTCTTGTACGATGCGAGCGGGAGCCGGCATCTTACCGGACTTCAACACATTGGCCAAGTCCTTGGTATCCTCCAGAGTGAAGTTACCGGTAATCTGTGAATTACCACCGGTAATCTCTGCATTTACATTCGGTGCACTATATACATAACCGTCAAGAACGATGGCAATGGCGCGATTTACATTGGCCTTGGTCAATGCT
This sequence comes from uncultured Bacteroidaceae bacterium, assembly GCA_964404555.1. Classification (GTDB taxonomy): domain Bacteria; phylum Bacteroidota; class Bacteroidia; order Bacteroidales; family Bacteroidaceae; genus CAZUTW01. The sequence continues at coordinate 4,618 of CAYOKO010000110.1, forward strand.
GCCCAACGGCGAGCACCGTCGCTGTTCATGCTCATGCTTACGCAAGGACGGTTGGTCTGCTGGTCGAAGTCATCCTTCGCATCCACAATTACATCGCCCTCAATCGGAGCACGACCGTCACGCTCGGTTACCTTGATAGCATAAAGTTCGAAGACATCGGAAGATTCTCCCATAGCCTTTACGCCCCACTTCAAGTCGAGGTCGCGCGGTAGAATCTGCTTAGCGGCTGCAGAACGCAACATAGCGTTTACGGCTGCGGTATCGCGGTGGCTTGCAAAACCTACCACACAACCATAATCTCCCTGAACGGGTTGCAGACGTGCGAACAATGGGTTACTCTTACGCAACTGATCCAGATTTTCACCCTCCTCGGGGGTTGTCTGCTTCTGCTTCATCTCTGCCAACAAGTTCTTAGCCTTGTCCTTAACCGTATCGGTTGCAGCAGCAACGGCAGCGGAATCTGTCTGTACGGAATCGTTTGCGCTCACGGTCTTCTTCTTGGAGCTCTCGGTACCCTCGGCAGCCAAACGAGTGTTCAACTGAGCCAAGTACGGAGTAATCTCGGAAGAATTGTAGGTCTCCCAGAACTCCAGATTGGCACTTCCCTGCAAGAGAGAACGTACACGATCCGGTTCCTTAACACCCGGCATCTCCACCATGATACGTCCCATTTGTCCTTCCAGCGTCTGGATGTTGGGCTGTGCCACACCGAAGCGGTCGATACGGCTACGAAGAACATTATAGGAGTTATCGATAGCGGCCTTTACCTCGTCGCGGAGAACCTTCTCTACCTCTGAGTCGCTACTGTTGGTATTCACCTTTCCGCGCAACTGCTGCGTAGCAAAGATCTGTGCCAACTTGCCGTCGCCGGCTTCTTGCTTGTAGTGCTTAACGAACAAGCTTACGAAGTCGCTCTGACTCTTTACAGACTCATCGGCAGCCAACTTGATAGCCTTGTTGAAGGCCTCATCAGACTTATGGTCTGCCAAAATTTTAACCACATCGGGAACGGACACTTCAAGGATGACGTTCATACCTCCTTGCAAGTCCAATCCGTAGCCCACCTCCATCTCACGGCACTCTTTCAACGTGTAGCCACCGCCCATGAAGGTCATGTAAACGGGGTGGCTCATCAGCGAATCACGGTAACGCGCACCTGCCTCCTCGCCCTGTGTTTCGGTAACTTGGGCGATTTCCTTCTCGCATCGACTTGTGACGAAGGAGAAGGAGAGGTAAAAGCCGCAAACCGCAATCATAAGAACCGCGATGAAGCTAACTAACCATTTGTTTTGCATCGTCTATTTGATATTTTAATTATTAGTATTATCTAACTTATGGTATACTGCCTGCAAATATAGTTATTTTTTCACATTTTACGTATCACAAAACGCAAAAAAATTACTTATTGACCCTTTTTTACTCTTTTTATATGGGTTATTATGGGGTAATGGTCGGACAATTCCACGTTTTTATCGATGTAGGTGCCGTAACTCTCCCAGTCGTCGGAGTGGAAAATGTGGTCTATTCGTACCCA
>CAYOKO010000111.1:0-6107 GCA_964404555.1 uncultured Bacteroidaceae bacterium
TGCCAAGTACTTCATTGGCAACAGTTATCTGGCTCCCGTATCCACGGAGCAGGTGGCCATCTATAACGTGACCTTCGAGCCCGGATGTCGTAACAACTGGCATATCCACCACGCCACCAGTGGCGGCGGACAAATGCTAATCTGCGTGGGTGGCTACGGCTGGTATCAGGAGGAGGGCAAGCCAGCCCGCAAGCTGCAGCCCGGCGATGTGGTGAACATCCCGGCGAATGTAAAGCATTGGCATGGAGCCGCCGCCGACAGTTGGTTCGCTCACCTAGCAGTGGAGATTGCGGGCGAGAACGCCAGTACCGAGTGGTGCGAGCCGGTGGCGGATGAGGAATATAGTAAGTTGTAGATGTGTCTCAACGGTACTACCTTGCATAAAATTGTTGCGGTGTTCCAAGGCTTTGAGATAGCAGTGTGCGAGGACGTATAGTAATACTCCTAGCAGTATGTAACCGGAGTTGTGGCATATAGAAAATAAAAGAATGCTCCTCATCGTGAAAAAAACAGCGATTGTAGTATCACAATTCGGAATTATTTTCTAATTTTGCAATATCTTATTCGCTAAGATATTAAAACAACTAAATAACAATAACTATGAGTCAATACTTAAACTTCTCCCTCGAAGGGAAAGTAGCATTGGTAACCGGAGCTTCCTACGGTATCGGTTTTGCCATTGCAAGTGCCTTTGCAAAGCAAGGTGCTACCATCTGTTTCAATGATATCAACCAAGAGTTGGTTGATCGTGGTCTCAAGAGCTACGACGAGTTGGGCATCAAAGCACACGGATACGTATGCGATGTTACCGACGAACCCGCTGTACAGAAGCTAGTCGCTACCATCACCGCCGAAGTTGGTCCCATCGACATCTTGGTAAACAATGCCGGAATCATCCGTCGTGTCCCCATGCACGAGATGGAAGCAGCCGACTTCCGTCGCGTAATCGATATCGACCTGAATGCACCGTTCATCGTATCAAAGGCCGTGTTGCCTTCTATGATGGAACGTCGTCACGGTAAGATTATCAACATCTGCTCCATGATGAGTGAGCTGGGACGTGAAACAGTATCCGCTTATGCAGCCGCTAAGGGCGGTCTCAAGATGCTTACCCGCAACATCTGCTCAGAGTACGGAGAGTACAACATTCAGTGTAACGGCATAGGTCCGGGTTATATCGCAACCCCACAGACCGCACCGCTGCGTGAGCTTCAGCCCGATGGTAGTCGTCATCCGTTCGACACCTTCATCTGCGCTAAGACCCCGGCAGGTCGCTGGTTGGATCCGCAGGAGCTGACGGGACCGGCAGTGTTCCTCGCATCCGAGGCTTCCAACGCCGTAAACGGTCACATCCTCTACGTGGATGGCGGTATCCTTGCTTACATAGGCAAGCAGCCTAAATAAAAAACAAGCCCCTCCGGAGAGAGGGGCTTTGTTTTTTTAATCCATTCTATCCCGATAATCCTCGTATCGGAACTCCTTTAGCACCTCTGCGGAACCATCCTCATGAAGCATCGCTATGGCAGGGTGATGGATACCGTTGAACATACAAGTCTTGACAGTGGTATAGTGAATCATATCCTCGAAAACCACGTAATCACCCGGTCGCAACGGACGCTCAAAACGCCATGCCGACATAAAGTCGCCACTTAGACAACTGTTGCCACCCAGACGATAGACGTTTTCACCACGTTCCTCCTCTACAACCTCTGCCCCACGCACCGTAGGATGATACGGCATCTCCAGACAATCCGGCATGTGACACGTGAAGCTCACGTTCAGAATCGCCGTCTTGATACCCTTGTTCTCCACAACATCCACAACCTGCGAAAGCAACGGTCCCGTCTGCCAAGCAAAGGCGCTGCCCGGCTCCAGAATGATGCGTAGGTGGGGATAACGCTCGTGTAATCCTTGTAATAAAGATATCAGTAGAGGAACATTATAATCAGCCCTTGTCATGAGATGCCCACCACCCAGGTTTAACCACTTGAGCTTGGGCAACCATCGACCGAACTTCTCCTCTATATGCTCCAACGTGCGACCCAAGTTCTCGCTCGATGATTCGCAGTGGCAGTGGCAATGGAATCCCTCAATCCCCGCAGGTAAATCAACAGGAAGCTCCTCGGCCATGACACCAAATCGGCTACCCGGCGCACACGGGTTGTATAAATCCGTCTCTATCTCACTGTATTCCGGATTTATACGGATGCCACAAGACACACCCTTGCCTATTGTCCGAGCGTAGAAACGATCGTATTGCGACAGCGAATTAAAGGTAATATGGCTGCTGCAACGCAGCAACTCCGCAAACTCCCCCTCCGTGTATGCCGGAGAGTAGGTATGCGCTTTGCTCCCGAACTCCTCCAACGCCAAGCGCGCCTCATAGAGAGAACTAGCAGTGGTGTGACCTATATACTCCCGGAAAATAGGAAACGTCTTCCACAAGGCAAATGCCTTGAATGCCAAAATCACCTCAACATCAGCCTCGCGAGCCACACGCTGTATCAACGTAAGATTTTTCCGTAACAAACGCTCTTCTACAACGTAACAAGGTGAAGGAAAACGTCCGTAATCCCTCTGTTTTATATCCGATACTATCTTCATAACTTCTAATTTGTCGGCAAAGCTACATAAAAAAACATAATTACCTCTTATGCGACGCAAAGTTTTTGTCGGTGAGATGCCATTTTCTTGCAAAACTTTACTATCTTTGCCCCCTAAATTTTATAACAGTTCGTATAACAGGAAATGAAAAAGTGGCACATTGAGGATTCCGCCGACCTTTATAATATAAAAGGATGGGGCGTTTCCTATTTCGGTATCAACGATCAAGGGCACGTTGTAGTGACCCCCAAGAAGAACGGTATCGAAGTCGACTTGCGTGAGGTAATGGACGAACTGGCGCTCTCCGACATAAGTGCGCCGGTACTGCTCCGCTTTCCGGATATCTTGGATAACCGGATAGAAAGTATGTCCTGCTGTTATCGCAAGGCATCGGAAGAGTATGGCTATACAGGACAGTGTTTCTCGGTCTTCCCCATCAAGGTGAACCAAATGAACCCGGTGGTGGAAGAGATTATCCGTCACGGACAGAAGTTCAACCTAGGTCTAGAGGCGGGTAGTAAGCCGGAGTTGCATGCGGTGTTGGCGGTAAATGCCGAGGCCGATTCTCTTATCATCTGCAACGGATACAAGGACGCTAGCTACATAGAAATGGCTCTACTGGCGCAGAAGATGGGTAAACGCATCTATCTGGTGATTGAGAAGAAGAATGAGTTGGACCTTATTGCCAACATTGCATCGCGTATAGGGGTGCAACCGAACATAGGTATCCGTATAAAACTAGGTACCAGCGGTAGTGGTAAGTGGGAGGATAGTGGCGGCGATGCCAGTAAGTTCGGTCTCACGAGCAGTGAACTCCTAGAGGCTCTGGAGAAGCTGCGCGAGAAAGGACTGGGCGATTGCTTGCACTTGATACACTTCCACATAGGTAGTCAGGTGACCAATATACGACATATAAAGACAGCTATCCGAGAGGCTTCGCAGTTCTATGTGCAATTGCGCAAGATGGGTTTCCCGATAGACTATATAGATGCCGGCGGAGGTTTGGGCGTGGATTATGACGGCACCCGCTCCGCTAGCAGTGAATCATCCGTGAACTATTCCATGCAGGAGTATGTGAACGATGTGCTTTATCAGATAATGGAGGCGGCAGACAAGAATGAACTTCCGCATCCTAACATCATTACCGAGAGCGGTCGCTCCCTGGCGGCGCACCACTCAGTGTTGGTAGTGCAGGTCCTGGAAACCGCTTCTCTGCCCGAGATGCCGGAGGAGTGGGAGGTATCGGAGGACGACCACTCGCTCGTAAAGGATCTCTACGAGATATGGGACAATCTGAGTCAGCGTAGCGCGCTCGAAAACTGGCACGATGCTCAGCAGATTCGCGATGAAACGTTGGAACTCTTCTCACACGGTCTCATAGACTTAAAGACACGTGCACAGATAGAGAAATTGTATTGGAGCGTAACGCGTGAAATCAACGCCTTGGCAGCTCACATGAAGCGTGCGCCCGAGGAGCTCCATAAGATAAATAAGCTCTTGGCGGATAAGTATTTCTGTAACTTCTCCGTCTTCCAATCACTGCCCGATTCCTGGGGCATCGACCAAGTGTTCCCCATCATGCCGCTGCAGCGACTCAACGAACGTCCCGATCGTCAGGCAACGCTCCAGGACATCACCTGTGACAGCGATGGTAAGGTTACCTCCTACATCTGCGAGAATGCCATACACAACAGCCTGCCTGTTCACAGCATTCGTCCACGCGAACCTTATTACATAGGGTTCTTCCTGGTGGGAGCCTATCAGGAGATTCTGGGCGATATGCACAACCTCTTTGGCGACACCAATGCAGTGCATATATCTGTTACCGACAAGGGGTACAAGATAGACAAGATGATAGACGGAGAGACGGTGAACGATGTGCTCGACTACGTAGACTGGGACACCAAGAAGATGGTGCGTACCCTGGAGACATGGGTGAAGAAGTCCGTAAAGAGCGGAAAGATAACGCTGGAGGAGGGAAAGGAGTTCCTTAATACCTACCGTTCCGGTCTCTATGGATACACCTATCTAGAGTAAATGAAGGTAATTGTTTAATGGATAAATACATAACAATAAATGGGTAAAGTATTACAAATAGGTTGTGGCGGTGTAGGTACCGTTGCAGCCCACAAGTTGGCACAGAATGCCGACATCTTTACAGAAATCATGATTGCCGGTCGCACCAAGAGTAAGTGTGATGCGTTGGCAGATGTCTTGTTCAAAAAGTATGGCGTAAAGGTGGCTACCGCCGCTGTGGATGCCGATGATGTAGAGGCTCTCGTGACCTTGATGAACGCTTTTAAACCGGATATTGTAATGAATCTGGCTTTGCCTTATCAAGACCTTACCATCATGGAGGCTTGTTTGCAGACCGGATGTAACTATCTGGATACAGCCAACTATGAGCCACGCGATGAGGCACACTTTGAGTATTCATGGCAGTGGGCCTACAAGAAGCGTTTCGAGGATGCGGGCTTGACAGCCATCCTTGGGTGTGGCTTCGATCCGGGTGTGTCCGGTATTTATACGGCGTATGCTGCCAAGCACTATTTTGATGAGATGCATTATCTGGATATTGTAGATTGCAATGCCGGTAACCACCATAAGGCTTTTGCAACCAACTTCAATCCGGAGATTAACATACGTGAGATTACGCAGAAGGGACTCTACTACGAGAATGGCGAGTGGAAGGAGACGGAGCCGTTGGCAGTGCATCAGCCGGTGAACTATCCTAACATTGGTCCGCGTGAGAGTTACTTGATGCATCACGAGGAGTTGGAGAGTTTGGTAAAGAACTTCCCAACGATAAAGCGTGGTCGTTTCTGGATGACCTTCGGTCAGCAGTATCTTACCTATCTGGATGTAATCCAGAACATCGGTATGTCTCGTATCGATGAATTGGAGTACGAGGCTCCACTGGCCGACGGTTCCGGTAAGACGGCTCGCGTTAAGATTGTTCCGTTGCAGTTCTTGAAGGCAGTATTGCCCAATCCGCAGGATCTGGGTGAGAACTACGATGGCGAGACCAGCATAGGTTGCCGTATTCGTGGTATTAAGGATGGTAAGGAGCTTACTTACTACGTGTACAACAACTGTTCTCACCGGGCGGCATACGAGGAGACGGGTATGCAGGGTGTTAGCTACACAACGGGTGTACCTGCCATGATTGGTGCTATGATGTTCTTGAAGGGCATTTGGAAGCGTCCGGGTGTATGGAACGTGGAGGAATTTGATCCGGACCCGTTCATGGAACAACTTAACATTCACGGACTTCCTTGGAAGGAGGTCTTTAATGAGGATATAGAGTTTCCAATATAGCCGAAAGGAAACAAGAATGTTTATATATCATCCATCGGAGCGCTAGTGCGTGATGCATTCATGCTCTGTATATCAAAAATTAATGCTTAATGTGACTGCGCTGTGGGGATTGTTCCTAGCAGCGCAGTTTTTTGTGTTTAAGGTGTCAAGTTGATTTATACTTCTCCGGTTCGCAGCAGCTCCGT
>CAYOKO010000112.1:0-6026 GCA_964404555.1 uncultured Bacteroidaceae bacterium
TCACCCGTTACGCCCCATTCATCGTAAAATAGCTTAAAGACTAGTAATAATATGCCTGTTTGTAGTCCAATTTCGGAAAGTAAGCGTGGAAGTAAAAAACGGAAGTATAAGTCTAATTTGCAGCGATTTGATGCTTTTTGTGGAAGTGTGGAAGCAATTGGAAGAAATGGCTCCTTCTTCCACGCTTCCACGAAAAAATCGGCTATATTTTACTTCCACGAAACCTTTTTCATCGTGACACACTCTTAACACCCTTCACCGTTTTGAGCTTCTTTATGATGTCCTCCATCTTCTTTTGATCCTCAATCATGAGTGTGAGGTGTCCGCTAAAGAGACCGTCGTTGGAGTCTATGCGTATGCTGCGCAGCACCACCTTGTCCTCCTTACTTATAATAGAAGTGATGTTGCTGACAATGGTGATATCGTCGTTGCCCACCACATGGAGCGTCACGGGATACTGCTTGCCACTCTTGCCCTTGCCCGCCCAACGTGCTTTCACGATGCGGTAGCCCAGGCGTTCGCGCAGATACTTGGCATTGGGGCAGTCCGTACGATGGATGCGTATGCCCTGACTCACGGTTACAAGTCCAAAGACATCGTCACCGTAGATAGGGTTACAACATTTGGACAGCGAGAATTCCACCCCCTTCAGGTTCTTGTCTATCACCAAAACATCGTCGCCGGCAGTATTGGGCTTGTCACCTTCGCGCCCCTGTTCCAGGTTATAGTTCTCGGCACTCTCCACGTTGACCGTGTACTGTCCCTCCTCACGATTCTTGAGCTGAATGTACGTCTCCAGCACCTCGTTGGGCGAAATCTTCTCGTGCGCCACGTCCTTATAGAACTCCGTAGCCACCTTGTAGCCGAACTTCTTGATGGTCTGTGCAAAGATACTCTCCTCCATCTCCACCTTTCGGTTCTTGAACTTACGCTCCAGCAACTCCTTGGCATAGGCACTCTCCTTCATCTCCAACTCCTTGATGCTCTGTCGAATCTTACTCTTTGCCTTTCCCGTAGTGGTAAAGTTGAGCCAGTCCTGTTTAGGCGTCTGGTTGTTGGACGTAAGAATCTCCACCTGGTCGCCACTCACAAGCTTCTGTCGCATGGGTACATTCTTCAAACCGATACGCGCCCCCACACAATGGTTGCCCACATTCGTGTGAATGGCATAAGCAAAGTCCAGAACCGTAGCCCCGTTGGGCAACTTAAAGAGATCCCCCTTCGGCGTAAATACAAACACCTCATCCTTCACCGTATCCCGCTTGAACTGGTCCATCAAGCTCAAATCGTCGTTGCATTCCAGAGCCGAGCGGATGTTTGCAAGCCACTCCTCTATACCCATCTCCCCCTGTTTCACGCCCTTATAGCGCCAGTGGGCAGCCAGACCATGCTCGGCAATCTCGTCCATACGCTCCGTACGAATCTGTACCTCCACCCATTTCTGCTCCGGTCCCAACACCGTGATATGCAGCGACTCATAGCCATTGCTCTTAGGCACACTCAGCCAGTCGCGCATACGTTTCGGGTTGCTCTGGTACATATCCGTGATGATTGAAAACACCTGCCAGCATTCCATCTTCTCGCGCTCCGGAGCCGAATCCAGGATGATACGAATGGCAAACAAATCGTACACCCCCTCGAACGGACACTTCTGCCGCTTCATCTTCTGCCAAATGGAGTGGATACTCTTGGTACGTCCCTTCATGTGGAACTTCAGCCCCGCCTGCTCCAGCTTCTCGCGGATAGGAGCTATGAAATTCTCAACGTAGATATCACGAGCCCGTTTCGTGGCGTTTAGTTTCTCCTTTATATGATAGTAAGCATCATGGTCCAGGTACTTGAGTGACAAGTCCTCCAGCTCACTCTTTATCTGATACAGTCCCAATTTATGAGCCAACGGAGCATACAGATACGCCGCCTCCTGCGCCAACAACTGTCGAGACTCCTCGTCCGGAGTATCCTTGATGAGGCGTAATAGAATCAAACGATTGGCAATCATGATGAGAATCACACGCATATCCTCGGCAAAGGTGATAAACAGTGTGCGGAAGTCCTCGCTCTCTATCACCGGAGACTTCTCGTACAGCTCATGCACACGCACCATACCATGTACGATGGTTGCCACATCCTCTCCGAAATCACGCTTTACCTCCTCCTCACTCTTCACGCCCGACATCACCGCAAAGTGAATCATATTGGCAATCACCACCTCGCGCTTCAGTCCCAGTTCCTTCACCAAGAAGAGCGACGTCTGCAGGTCTATCAGCACCGGGTTAAGCCCACCGATGTAAGGCTTAACATCTGCGAGAGAAACCGCAGCTACTACATACTGTTTCACCTTTTCGCAATCCTCCGCCTTCAGTGTAGATTCTATACGAGTGAATATCTCCTTAAAGAGGTGTGTAAGCTCCTCTTTTTCGTCTGCTGTGAAAAATGTATGTCCTTCCATGTTCCTCCTTCAATATAAATTGGTATGCAAAGGTACATTTTTTTTAGGAAACGCATCGGTAATTGCGAAAAAAAATGTAATTTTGGGGCTGAATAAGTAAAATGTAAACGAAACAACGTATGATACTATCAGAAGCAGACAAAAAACAGTTAGCCGCAAAGGGCATAACAGAAGCGCAAATAGAGGCGCAACTCAAGAAGTTCGAGACCGGATTTCCCTTCCTTAAACTAGAGGGAGCCGCAGCCATAGATAAGGGTATCCTTGCCGTATCGGAGAAGGATGCCGACGGCTATATCGATGCATGGAACAACTATAAGGCTGCCGGACGCACCATTATAAAGTTCGTTCCCGCCAGCGGTGCAGCGAGCCGTATGTTCAAGAATATGTTCGAGTTTGTGGGTGCCGACTACAACGAGCCTACCACCGACTTCGAGAAGAAATACTTTGCCAATATAGAGAAGTTCGCCTTCTACGACGACCTCAATGAAGCATGCCGCAAGAACAACGGCAAGGATATCCCTGCACTCATTGCCGAGGGTAATTACAAGGCCGTAGCATCCAATATGTTGCAGGCTGCCGGACTTAACTACGGACAACTGCCGAAGGGATTGCTCAAGTTCCATAAGTATGCCGACGGTGCACGTACACCACTGGAGGAGCACCTGGTAGAAGCCGCTCTCTACGCCGAGAGCAACGGCGAAGCCAATGTACACTTCACCGTAAGTGCCGAGCATCGTGCCCTCTTCGAGAAGTTGGTAGAGGAGAAGGTAAAGGATTACAGTGCTAAATATAATATGGTGTACCACGTATCCTTCTCCGAGCAGAAGTCCTCTACCGATACCGTAGCTGCCGCTATGGACAACTCCCCCTTCCGTACCGACGACGACAAATTGCTGTTCCGTCCGGGCGGTCACGGAGCCCTCATCGAGAACCTCAACGACCTGGATGGCGATGTTATCTTCATTAAGAACATCGACAACGTAGTGCCCGATAACTTCAAGGCAGACACCATTCGCTGGAAGCAGGTGCTGGCTGGTATCCTCGTAACCAAGCAGGCAAAAGCCTTTGAGTACCTCCGCAAGTTGGAGAGCGGTTCCTATACCCATGCCGAGGTAGAGGAGATTATCCGCTTCCTCCAGCAAGACCTGTGCTGTCGCAAGAGCGACATCAAGAATATGGAGGATGCCGAGCTTGTTATCTACCTCAAGCACAAGCTCAACCGACCCATGCGAGCTTGCGGCGTGGTACGCAATGTGGGCGAACCCGGCGGTGGTCCGTTCCTGGCATACAACAGCGACGGTACCGTGTCCTTGCAGATTCTGGAGAGCAGCCAGATAGACACCAAGAACCCCGAGTACATGAAGATGTTTACCGAGGGAACTCACTTCAATCCGGTAGATTTGGTATGCGCTACCAAGAACTACAAGGGCGAGAAGTTTGACCTTCCAAGCTACGTAGACCCGCAGACCGGTTTCATCTCCTACAAGAGTAAGAACGGACGCGACCTCAAGGCACTCGAGCTTCCCGGTTTGTGGAACGGTGCCATGAGCGACTGGAACACTCTCTTTGTAGAAGTGCCCCTGAGCACCTTCAATCCGGTGAAGACCGTCAATGACCTGCTCCGCGAGCAGCATCAGTAAGAAGAAATAGTTGTGACATTCCGCACCCCTGCGGGGTGTCACAATAGTTATTATATCAATAGAAAAAAACAGCAGAAATGACGAAGAAAATTCTCCTATTAGGCTCCGGCGAACTCGGCAAAGAGTTCGTTATAGCGTGTCAACGTAAGGGACAGTATGTAATCGCTTGCGACTCCTACGCCGGTGCTCCTGCCATGCAGGTGGCCGATGAAAGCGAAGTGTTCAGTATGCTCGATGGCGATGCGTTGATGGCTGTAGTGGAAAAACACCATCCCGACATCATTGTGCCCGAGATAGAGGCCATACGCACGGAGAAGCTTTACGACTGTGAGAAGATGGGTATCCAGGTGGTGCCCAGTGCACGTGCCGTGAACTTCACCATGAACCGCAAGGCTATACGCGAACTGGCACACACGGAGTTGGGACTTAAAACCGCCAATTACAAGTATGCCAAGTCCTTCGAGGAACTTCAGGCAGCTGCTACCGAGATAGGGTATCCTTGTATCATAAAACCGCTTATGAGTTCCTCCGGTCACGGACAGAGCAAGGTGGATTCACCGGCAGAACTGCACGAGGCATGGGATTGTGCCTGTGGCGGTGCTCGCGGCGACCTCAAGGAGGTGATTGTGGAGCAGTTTATTCCGTTCGATAGCGAGATAACTCTCCTCACCGTAACCCAGAAGAATGGTCCTACGCTTTTCTGTGCTCCCATAGGTCATGTGCAGAAGGGGGGTGACTATCGTGAGAGTTTCCAGCCGGCTCCTATTACCAACGATATGTTGAAGACGGCTCAGGAGATGGCTGCCAAGGTAACGGAGGCACTTACGGGTGCCGGTATCTGGGGAGTTGAGTTCTTCTTGAGTAAGAAGGAGGGGGTTATCTTCAGCGAACTTTCTCCGCGTCCGCACGATACGGGTATGGTGACACTGGCGGGTACGCAGAATCTCTCCGAGTTTGAGTTGCATTGTCGTGCCGTATTGGGGTTGCCCATTCCGGAGATTACGCAGGAACGTATGGGCGCAAGTGCCGTTATCTTGTCCGAGATAGAGAGCGACGAGCGTCCTCGTTATTCCGGCGAGGAGGAGGTCTGTGCTGCTACCAACACCTATCTGCGCATCTTTGGCAAACCGGTAACGCGCATTCATCGTCGTATGGGTGTGGTAGTTTGCTGGGATAAGAACGGTGGCGATATGGATGCACTGCGTACCAAGTGCAAGTCGTTGGCTGCCAAAGTAAAAGTGGAATAAAAGAGTTGTTCAAGGCTCGGATTTATAGGCATCTTTGCGGGTTTTCATCCCTGGAAGGGGGTGCGGCGAAGAGGTGTAAATCCGAGACTTGAACATTTTATTTCCTAAAAAAGTGCGGAAAAGTTTGCACAATTTTAAAAAATACAGTACCTTTGCATTCGTAAAAGATTTGCGGTAATAGCTCAGTTGGTAGAGCATCAGCTTCCCAAGCTGAGGGTCACGAGTTCGAGCCTCGCTTACCGCTCATATTTATATAGTTGATGTTGTAAAAGGGTGGACGTTTTGTAACGTCTGCCTTTTTCTTTGTTATTCAGTATTCTAATTACTGCTTCTTATTACTGTATGTTATAGTACCCTTGCCGCTACAGGTGTTACACTTGTAAGTGTTGTTGCAGGTAGAGCACTTTGTGTTCTTGCTGGATTTGTTGCGACCGGAAGAGGTAGTTGTCGTTGTTGTGGTCTTACCATTGCATGAGGTGCACTTACCAGTACCTTTACAAGTGGGACAAGTGACGCTTGTCTTTTTGTTGGAGGTGCTGCTAGTCGTATTCTGATTGAACTGTACATTGCCGTTGTTCGTGCTGTTTCCTATAACAACATTGTTGCCATTGCCAATGGTGTTGTTGTTACCAATGGTACTGCCGTTGCCAATAGTATTGTTGTTGCCGGTTGTGGGAACGTTTCCTGAGT
>CAYOKO010000113.1:0-6006 GCA_964404555.1 uncultured Bacteroidaceae bacterium
GTTTAAAAATCTACTTTCGCACTACCTTTTGGTAAACGATAGTAATTTTTCGGCTCCCACGAAATTGGCATCCACCGCATTGCTACAAGGAGATATAAACCGGGCGATGGAGATTTTACGTTCGTTGCTGAAGAGCCTTCCGTATGGTACGAATGAAACAAAAATCTATCACGACCTCAAGACTACGGAGCAGTATTTCCACAACCTTTTCCACATCTTCTTTAATATGTTGTGCGATTTGGTTACTTCGGAAGTGCGCAATTCTACGGGTGCAACGGATGTGGTAATTACGACACCGAAATATGTCTATGTGGTGGAGATTAAAATCAACTCTACGACCAAGACAGCGCTAAAGCAAATAGATGAAAAGGGATATGCTGTTCCTTATATGGCGGGACTACGTGCCGTCTACAAGGTGGGCGTAAACTTCTCTACCAAGCAGAAAACCCTTTCCGACTGGAAGGTTGTGGAGGCGAAGGGCGTTACGGAGAATTCCCTTTAAACTTCGTCGCTCAGTAAATCCGTCATAATTCCATCCGACAGGAAGATGCCCTCCGGGGTGAGGTGAAGTCGCTCCTTTGTCACCGCCAGATGTCCTGCCTTGATGTGTACTTGAGCACACCGCAGACAGTATTGCTTCATCTCTTCTCCCCATTCCCGTGCGAGATGCGGGAGCGATATGCCTTCGCAGGTGCGGAGTGCCGTGATAATGTAATCGTCGTATCGTTCTTGAGGGGTTAGTGTCTCCCGTTCGAATGGTAGATTACCGGTTTCAACCCCCTCTATATATTCCGTCAAGCTCCTTGGATTCCACTGACGCGAACTGCCGTCGTAGGAATGTGCCGCCGCACCTATACCTATGTAGGGCGTGGCGTTCCAGTAGCTACTGTTGTGGCGCGCCCGCATACCGGGTTGCGCAAAGTTCGATATTTCGTAATGCTCGTACCCATGCGACAATAACATTTCCCGTAGCATACGGAAAAACTGTGTACTCGCCTCCTCCGAAACCTCTGTTACTTGGTGCAGCTGCAACATACGATACAGTGCCGTACCCTCCTCATACGTAAGATGATACGCCGACAGATGTGGCGGATTCAGTGCCATAGCCTGTTGCAAATCCGACAGCCACTCCTCCGGCGTCTCCCCGGGAAGACCGTAGATGAGGTCGATGCTTAGGTTGGTGATACCCGCTTTGCGACACTCCGCCACTGCACGCACCGCCTGGTCTGCCGTGTGGCGACGATTCAGCAACTTCAGCCGCTCGTCATGAAACGTCTGCACCCCCATGCTGATACGATTCACCGGAAATTGACGCAACATGGAGATATACTCCGGCGTAAGGTCGTCCGGATTCGCTTCCAGCGTAATCTCCATCTCCTCGAATGGAATCAGTCTCCCCCCATACACCTTATTTATATATAGAAAGATTTCCCGCAAATCCTCCTCCTGTAGCAACGACGGCGTGCCACCCCCCAAGTAAATCGTCTCAATCCGCTCCTGCACAGGCAAATAGTCTGCCCGCAGCTCCATCTCCCGACACAGTGCCCGCACATAACGATGGCGCATGGGTAGGGTAGTGGTAGAAAAGAAGTCGCAGTACACACATCTGCTTTTACAAAACGGAATATGGATATAAATACCTGCCATAACGAATAAAATAGCGTTCAAATTCGGTGCAAATCTACGAAAAAAGATGCATATTTGTACTTTTCTGTATGCAGATTCACGATATTTTTCGAAAACCTGCTAAAAAACATATCGCCCCATGCTTGTCCAATCGATATTTTTTTATAACTTGCGCCCCGATTTAGTAACCTTAAAAAGCATTTGGAGCATGAAAGTATATCAGACAGGTGAAATTAAAAACATTGCACTCTTAGGCAATGATGGATCGGGTAAAACCACTCTGACTGAGGCTCTCCTCTACGAGAGTGGTATCATAAAGAGAAGAGGTCGAATCACAGCAAAGAATACCGTGAGCGACTATTTTCCGGTGGAGCAGGAGTATGGATACTCCGTTTTCTCCACGGTCTTCCATGTTGAGTGGAACGGTAAGAAGCTCAATATCTTGGATTGTCCGGGAAGCGACGACTTCGTGGGCAGTGCATTGACGGCTCTGAACGTTACCGATACAGCTATCTTGCTGCTCAACGGACAGTATGGCGTGGAGGTGGGTACACAGAACCACTTCCGCTACACCGAGAAACTGGGTAAGCCGGTTATCTTCCTCCTCAATCAGTTGGACGATGAGAAGTGCGACTACGATGCCGTGCTGGAACAGTTGCAGTCTATCTACGGCTCCAAGGTGGTGCCGGTACAGTATCCGCTGCAGACGGGTCCGGGTTTTAACGCACTGATTGATGTGCTGTTGATGAAGAAGTATTCCTGGGGACCGGAGGGCGGCGAACCTACCATCGAGGATGTTCCTGCCGACCAATTGGAGCGTGCACAGGCTATGCATAAGACTCTGGTTGAGGCTGCTGCAGAGCACGATGAAACGCTCATGGAGAAGTTCTTCGAAAGCGAAACACTTACCGAGGACGAGATGCGAGAGGGTATCCGCAAGGGATTGGCATCGCGCGGTATGTTCCCGCTCTTCTGCGTTTGTGCAGGTAAGGATATGGGCGTGCGCCGCCTGATGGAGTTCCTCGGCAACGTGGTGCCGTTTGTAGACGAGATGCCCCCCGTACACAATACTCGTGGCGAGGAGGTGGTGCCCAAGACCGATGCTCCTACCTCTCTCTATGTCTTCAAGACGGCTATGGAACCACACATAGGTGAGGTTCAGTACTTTAAGGTGATGAGCGGTAAGGTACATGAGGGCGATGACCTCTCCAATGCCGACCGTGGTAGTAAGGAACGTATGGCGCAGCTCTTTGTGTGCGCCGGTAGTAACCGCGAGAAGGTGGAGGAATTGCAGGCGGGCGATATAGGCTGTACCGTGAAACTGAAGGATGTGAAGACGGGTAACACGTTGAACGATAAGAATGCACAGAATAGATTCAACTTTATTAAATACCCGAATGCTAAATATACGCGTGCCGTAAAGGCGGTTAACGAGAGTGAGACCGAGAAGATGATGGCTGCACTCAACAAGATGCGTGAGGAGGATCCTACATGGGTGGTTGAGCAGAGCAAGGAGTTGCGCCAGATTCTGGTTCACGGTCAGGGTGAGTTCCACTTGCGTACATTGAAATGGCGTATGGAGAACAACGAGAAGATTAACATTGTCTTCAGCGAACCCAAGGTGCCGTATCGTGAGACTATCACCAAGGCAGCACGTGCCGACTATCGTCACAAGAAACAGAGTGGTGGTGCGGGACAGTTTGGCGAGGTACACCTCATCGTGGAACCCTATTACGAGGGTATGCCTGCTCCGGATACTTATCGCTTTAACGGACAGGAGTTTAAGATGAATGTCAAAGGACAAGAGGTTGTCGACTTGGAGTGGGGCGGTAAGCTTGTCTTTGTAAACAGTGTTGTGGGTGGTGCCATAGATGCACGCTTCATGCCTGCCATCCTCAAGGGTGTTATGGCACGTATGGAGCAGGGACCGTTGACCGGAAGTTATGCCCGCGATGTACGTGTAATTGTCTACGATGGAAAGATGCACCCGGTAGATTCCAACGAGTTGAGCTTTATGTTGGCAGGTCGCCAAGCCTTTGCTGCGGCTTTCAAGGAGGCAGGTCCCAAGATTCTGGAGCCTATCTACGATGTAGAGGTATTCGTTCCGAGCGACAAGATGGGTGATGTTATGAGCGATTTGCAAGGTCGTCGTGGTATGATTCTGGGTATGAGCAGCGAGAATGGTTACGAGAAACTCGTTGCCAAGGTTCCGCAGAAGGAGATGAGCAACTACTGCACAGCCCTCAGCTCACTCACCGGCGGACGTGCTAGCTTCATCCAGAAGTTTGCTAGCTACGAACTTGTTCCGGGTGATGTACAGGAGAAGTTGATAAAGGACTTCGAGGCTCAACAAGCCGACGAGGCATAAGTACAAGATACTATATAAAACAAGGAGAAGGGGGGATGCTTACCGTATCCCTCCTTCCCCTTTTCTTTTTTTATATAAAACACAACCCTCAAAACCTTTCTTTTCTTATTTTGTTATACTGTCGTATTGATTAACTAAAACGGGAAATCTCGGTTAAGAATTCTAAAAACGAAGAAATTTCGAAGTTTGTAGTTTTGCTTAATAAGAGAATGAACATTAACTTTGCAGACATGAAGAAGTCAACGATTTGGATTATCACCATCATCATGGGACTCTCTTTTGTAGGTCTGTTGTATCTACAGGTGAGTTATATTGAAACTGTTGTTACTTTACGTCGTGAACAGTTCAATGAGTCGGTGGTGCGCAGTCTGGATCAGACCTCACGCAACTTGGAGCAAAACGAAACGCTACTCTATCTGCAAAGTCTCTCCGAGAGAAACCGCGAACAAGAGAGCGACTCCATGGTAGTATCTGCCAACGGACAGGAGGTGCAACACTCCCGCAAGTATCAACTTACCGGTATGAACGGAACTCTCACCTCCACCCTCGAGATGAAGACCGTGCTAAAGAGTGGTGTCAACACTCCTCTGTATTTTAAGTCCAGCGGAAGCACTTCCATCTCCGATGCCACGCAGAATCTCCAGGAGTTCGTCAAGAAGGCCTACATCTACCAGCGGGCGGTGCTCGATGAGGTTGTTTATAACATCCTCTACACCGCCAGCGACAAACCGCTGAAGGAGCGTATCAACTTCAAACAGTTGGATTTGGATTTGCGTTCCGAGTTGCAAAATAACGGTATCAACCTGCCCTACCACTTTGTGGTATGTACCGGTGACGGTCGCGAGGTGTACCGCTGTCTCGACTACGATGAGGAGGGTGAAGCCTATGCCTACAACCAGATTCTCTTCCGGAACGATCCCGGAAACAAGCTCGGTGTACTGCGCATACATTTCCCCGACATGAATCGATACATCTTTAGTTCCGTACGGTTCATGATTCCGTCGCTCATCTTTACGGGCGTGCTGATAGTGACGTTCATCTTCACCATCTACATTGTGTTCCGTCAGAAGAAGCTGTCCGAGATAAAGAACGACTTCATCAACAATATGACCCACGAGCTCAAGACTCCGATATCCAGTATATCGCTTGCCTCGCAGATGTTGAATGATCCGGCGGTGAATAAATCGCCACAGATTATGGAGCATATATCGAAAGTGATTACCGATGAATCCAAACGATTGCGCTTCCAAGTAGAGAAGGTGTTGCAGATGTCGATGTTTGAACACGACCGCGGCACACTCAAGAAAAGTGAGGTTAACGTGAACGATATGATAGACAATGTCGTAAACACGTTCAGCTTGAAGGTTCACAACTTCGGCGGCTCCATAGATATGGATCTTCAAGCCGTCAACGATAAAGTGTATGCCGACGAGATGCACCTCACGAACGTGATATTTAATTTGATGGATAACGCCGTAAAATACAGGCAGGAAGATAGAGAACTCCGTCTAAAGGTGTCCACTTGGAACCACCATAAAGGCACGCTCTGTATAGGCATAGAAGATAATGGCATAGGAATTAAAAAAGACGATCTCAAGAAGATCTTCGAGAAATTCTATCGCGTACACACCGGCAATCGCCACGATGTGAAAGGCTTCGGTATAGGACTTGCCTACGTGAAGAAGATTATCGAGATGCACAAAGGCTACATAGAAGCCGAAAGTGAGATAGGACGTGGAACAAAGTTTGTAATAACATTACCAATATTAAACAGCTAAGATTATGGACGATCAGTTGAACATTTTGCTTTGCGAGGACGATGAGAACCTCGGAATGCTGTTGAGAGAGTATTTGCAAGCCAAAGGCTATGCAGCAGAATTGTGCGTCGATGGAGAGGCAGGATACAAGGCTTTCCTGAAGAACAAGTACAACATGTGTGTACTGGACGTTATGATGCCCAAGAAGGATGGATTCACACTGGCAAAGGAGATTCGCGACATCAATGCGGATAC
>CAYOKO010000114.1:0-5970 GCA_964404555.1 uncultured Bacteroidaceae bacterium
GTCTCCTGCTGAACCACCCGGAGGTGGAGATTGTTTTCGCCAACAGCGAGAGCAACGCCGGCAATAAGGTGTACGATGTTCACGAGGGATTGCTGGGCGATACGGAACTGGAGTTTACTTCGGAGATGCCGTTCGACAAGGTGGATGTGGTTTACTTCTGCTTTGGTCACGGCAAGAGTGAGGCGTTCCTGAAGGAGCATGAGATTCCTGCCGGCGTTAAGATTATCGACCTGGCGCAGGACTTCCGTATAGCTGCTCCGACACACGATTATGTGTACGGTCTGCCGGAGATACATCGCGAGCAGATTGCCGGTTGCCAACATCTGGCAAACCCGGGTTGCTTTGCCACTTGTATTCAGGTGGGTCTGCTCCCGCTGGCAAAGGCAGGATTGCTGACAAAGGATATCAGCGTAAATGCGGTTACCGGTAGTACCGGTGCCGGACAGAAGCCGGGGGCTACTACCCACTTCTCTTGGCGCAACGATAACTTCTCTACCTATAAGCTCTTTACGCACCAGCACTTGCACGAGATTTGTCAGACGCTCAATGAGCTGCGTCCCACTACCGCTCCACGTGTAGTGGACACCCTCAACGAGGGTTTCGAGGGCGATGGCATCACCGTGGACTTCATTCCTTACCGTGGCGACTTCCCCCGCGGCATCTTCTGCACCGAGGTGGTAACACTGAGCGAGACAAAGAGTGCCGAGGAGATTGTGGCTCTCTACAAGGAGTTCTATAAGGGTGCTGCTCTTACCCACTACAGCGACAAGGCGCTCGACTTGAAGCAGGTGGTGAACACTGCCAAGGCACTGGTACACGTAGATGTGTTCGGTAGAAAGGTGGTGGTAACTGCCATCATCGACAACCTGCTCAAGGGTGCTGTAGGACAGGCCGTCCAGAACATGAACATCATGTTCGGACTGGAAGAAACAACCGGATTACGATTGAAAGCATCGGCTTTCTAAACATTATAATAAAGAGATACAAATGGAACTGTTTAATGTGTACCCACTCTTCGACATCAACATCGTAAAGGGTAAAGGATGTCATGTGTGGGACGATAAAGGTCAGGAATACCTGGACCTCTACGGAGGACATGCAGTAATAAGCATAGGTCACTGTCATCCGCACTATGTGGAGATGATGACCAAACAATTGAATACTCTTGGTTTCTATAGCAACTCTGTGATAAACAAGTTGCAACAAGAGGTGGCACACCGTCTGGGTCGCATCAGCGGATACGAGGATTACCAGTTGTTCCTGGTGAACTCCGGTGCCGAGGCAAACGAGAATGCTCTGAAGTTGGCTAGCTTCTACAACGGTAGAACCCGTGTGCTGAGTGCCGAAAAGGCATTCCACGGCAGAACATCTCTGGCTGTGGAAGTTACGAACAACCCCAAAATCATTGCTCCCATCAACGCCAACAATCACGTAACTTACCTGCCTCTCAACGATACGGAGGCTTGGGTGCGCGAGATTGAAAAGGATGATGTATGTGCCGTGATTGTAGAGTGCGTACAGGGTGTGGGTGGTATCCGCTTGGTAAACGAAGATTTCATGCAGGCACTGCGCAAGGCGTGCGATGCCCATAATACTATTCTCATCTGCGATGAGATTCAGTGCGGATACGGTCGTTGCGGTAAGTTCTTTGCCCATCAGTACTTTGGCGTGAAGCCGGATATCATCACCGTAGCCAAAGGTATCGGCAACGGATTTCCTATGAGCGGTGTTCTCATCTCTCCGAAGTTCGAACCGGTGTTCGGTCAGCTGGGTACCACCTTTGGTGGCAATCACTTGGCATGTACGGCAGCTCTTGCCGTAATGGATGTACTGGAGCAGGAGAACCTAGTTCAGAATGCCTACGAGGTGGGTGGCTACCTCATGGAGGAACTCAAGAAGATTCCGCAGATTAAGGAGGTTCGCGGACTGGGACTGATGATTGGTATCGAGATGGAGGAACCCATCAAGGAGTTGCGCAGTCGTCTCATCTACGAGAAGCACATCTTCACCGGTGTGGGTGGAACCAACATCATCCGTCTACTCCCGCCCTTGTGCTTGAGTCGCGAAGAGGCCGACCAATTCTTGGCAGCCTTCAAAGAGTGCCTGTAATCCATAGCAGGCACCCTCACATAGAACAAGAGGTATTTAAATCAAGGTAACATCATGAAAGTAGCAATCATAGGCGCCGGAAATATCGGCACCGCCCTGGCAAAAGGATTTGCCAAAGGCACATTGGTAAAGGAGGAGGATATTGCTGTGAGCAATCGCAGCTTAGGTAAGCTGGAAGCACTGAAAGAGGAATGTCCCGCCATCCGCATCTCGCAGGACAACAAAGCGATAGTGACAGGCGCAGACATCGTATTCTTCTGCGTAAAACCGTGGAAGGTGGAATCCGTGATTCAGGAGGTGAAGCATAAGTTGGACTACTCCCGCCAGATGATTGTGTCACTGGCTGCCGGAATAGGTACTGCCACTCTCACCGGATTTCTCGATAAGCGCGACGGTGTGTTGCCTCCGGTATTCTATCTCATTCCCAACACGGCCATCTCCGTACAGAGTAGTATGACCTTCTTCTGTTCCTCTCATGCAACCGAGGAGCAGGAGGCACTCATAGAGCAACTCTTCTCTGAATTGGGTCAAGCCATGAAAGTGGAGGAGCGTCTCATGGGACCGGGCACGGTGCTGGCTTCTTGCGGCATTGCTTATGCTATGCGCTATATACGTGCAACGGTAGAGGGCGGTATCGAACTGGGGTTCTATCCCAAGGATGCACAGAAAATTGTGCTGCATACGCTGAAGGGTGCGGTGGACTTGCTGATTGCTACCGGTAATCATCCCGAAGAGGAGATTGACAAGGTTACAACCCCGGGCGGTGTCACCATTAAGGGACTTAACGAAATGGAACGCGCCGGATTTACGAGCAGCGTCATCCTGGGGCTCCGTGCCGGACTGACCAAGGAGTGATGCTATAATTTATAAGGTTTTTAGAATGTTAGAACGATTTCTTAAACAAACAAAATTCGTTTCGCAAGAAGATTTTATAAAGAATCTGGAGTTTATTATTCCGGAGGATTACAACTTTAGTTACGATGTAATGGATGCATGGGCAGAGGAGGCTCCCAACAAGGAGGCTCTGCTCTGGACCAACGATAAGGGGGAATGTAGACATTATACATTTGCCGATATAAAATTTGAGACCGACCGTGTGGCGTCCTACTTCCAGACACTGGGACTGGGCAAGGGCGACATGGTGATGCTTATTCTGAAACGACGCGTGGAGTTCTGGTTCTCCATCTTGGCGCTGCACAAGATTGGAGCTGTAGCCATCCCTGCAACCCACCTGCTCACCAAGGGCGATGTGGAATATCGTTGTAACCAGGCGAGCATCAAGGCGATTGTATGTGCGGGTGATGACATCATCTTGAAGCATGTGAACGATGCCATGCCTACATCGCCTACGGTGGAACATCTCATCAGCGTGGGTCCTCACGTACCGGAGGGTTGGAAGGACTATCAGAAGGGTATTCTCGAGGCTCCGCAGTTTGTTCGTCCTGCCAATCATGGCAAAGCTACCGATTACTGCATCATGTATTTCTCCAGCGGTACTACGGGAGAGCCTAAGATGGTGATTCACGATTTCACCTACACACTGGCTCACCTCACCACGGCGGCGTATTGGCACAACCTGACGCCCGATTCTCTGCACCTTACCATCGCCGATACGGGATGGGGAAAGGCTGTTTGGGGCAAGTTGTACGGTCAGTGGATTGTGGGTGCTACGGTCTTTGTGTACGACCACGAGAAGTTCACTCCTGCCGACATATTGCAGAAGATTCAGGACTACCACATCACCTCTTTGTGTGCACCGCCCACTATCTTCCGTTTTATGATTCGTGAGGATATGTCTAAGTACGATTTGAGTCACCTGAAGTATTGTACCACGGCGGGTGAGGCGCTGAATGCTTCCGTATATCAGCGTTTCTTGGAGCAGACGGGTATTCGCTTGATGGAGGGATTCGGTCAGACGGAGACGACACTGACTCTCGGAACCTTCCCTTGGATGGAGCCGAAACCGGGCAGTATGGGTGTTCCCAACCCGCAGTATGATATCGACTTGTTGGATGCCGAGGGGAACCCGGTTAAGGCGGGCGAGCATGGAGAGATTGTTATCCGCACGGATAAGGGTAAACCTTATGGACTGTTCGACTGCTACTACCGTAACGAGGAGCTTACCAAGCAGGTGTGGCACGATGGTATCTACCACACGGGCGACGTGGCATACAAGGATGAGGATGGTTACTACTGGTTCGTGGGTCGTACCGACGATGTGATTAAGAGTAGTGGCTACCGCATCGGTCCGTTCGAGGTGGAGAGTGCGCTCATGACTCACCCGGCAGTGGTGGAGTGTGCTATCACCGGTGTTCCGGATGAGATTCGCGGACAGATTGTGAAGGCTACGGTGGTGACGGCTCCCGAGTGGAAAGACCGTGAGGGTGAGGAACTGGTAAAGGAGTTGCAAAACCACGTGAAGCAGATTACGGCACCCTACAAGTATCCGCGTGTCATAGAGTTTGTACACGAGCTGCCCAAGACCATCAGCGGAAAGATTCGTCGTGTGGAGATACGCGAACAAGATAATAAGAATGCATAATTAAGGACGAAAGATATGAACGTTTTTCAACATGTTAGCGACCTGGGCGACCTGAACGCGGCGCTCAAGGAGGCGTTTGAGATTAAGAAGGACCGTTACCAATTCCAAGAGTTGGGTAAGAACAAAACGGCGTTGCTGATTTTCTTCAACAACAGTTTGCGTACCCGTTTGAGTACTCAGAAGGCTGCCATGAACCTGGGCATGAACGTCATTGTGCTCGATGTGAACCAGGGGGCATGGAAGTTGGAGACGGAACGTGGTGTCATCATGGATGGCGATAAGAGTGAACACTTGTTGGAGGCTATTCCGGTGATGGGTAGCTACTGTGATATAATAGGTGTACGTTCGTTTGCTCGCTTCGAGAACCGTGCGGACGACTACGAGGAGAAAATCCTGAACCAGTTTATAAAGTACAGTGGCAGACCGGTGTTCTTCATGGAATCGGCTACGGTACACCCGTTGCAGAGTTTTGCCGACCTCATCACCATAGAGGAGTACAAGCGCAACAAGCGTCCGAAGGTGGTTCTCTCCTGGGCTCCGCATCCCAAGGCTCTGCCGCAGGCTGTGCCCAATAGCTTTGCCGAGTGGATGAACGCTGCCGATGTGGACTTTGTAGTAACACATCCGGAGGGTTACGAACTAGATCCTCAGTTTGTGGGCGATGCTCGTGTGGAGTACGACCAAATGAAGGCGTTCGAAGGAGCCGACTTTATCTATGCCAAGAACTGGAGTTGCCCGGGTGTTACCAATCCTGCCGACTACGGAAAGGTGCTGAACAAGGATATGAGTTGGTGTGTTAGTTCCCGTCAGATGGCGGTGACCAACAATGCCTTCTTTATGCACTGTCTGCCGGTACGTCGCAACATGATTGTCACCGACGAGGTGATAGAAGCCCCCACCAGTTTGGTGATTCCGGAGGCAGCCAACCGCGAAATCTCGGCTACGGTCGTCCTTAAGCGTATGTTGGAAAGTTTATAAGAGAAGTATGCCATAACTCAAAGACATGGTGGATAGATGCTTTTTGCATCCCTCTACCATGTCTTTTTCTGTAAAAACACACCTTGAATAGCACTTTTTTACACTTTTATTTGGTGCTGTTAGAATTATTTTGTTATTTCGCAACCGGATTTAAGAAATGATATTGAAAAACCTAACTTTAAATGGTATGAAAAAAATCTACTACTTATCAGCACTGGCTGCTTTGGCTACTACGTCAGCATTTGCCCAGTACACTATTCCGGAAGAGAATGCTGCTCTTCAAGGTGAGGATTATCACATGCAACTCTACAAGGCGTATGACTTTGCTACGCCGGCTATTA
>CAYOKO010000115.1:0-5960 GCA_964404555.1 uncultured Bacteroidaceae bacterium
TTGACATATTTAGTGGAAGTGTGGAAGTAAATGGCGGGAAACCCTCTTACTTCCACGCTTCCACTCGTTTTATCATCCTTGCATTATTGAAAAATCCATACATTCTTTCTTTTCTGCTAGATAAATGATAGTGCGGAACTTCGAGAAGCTTTTATCGATGTGATTCAATCTAGCCCACGATGGAGGATATTCGTTCTTACATTGCGAACAAGCGTATAGAGCGGAGGCGGATGGTATGTATGAACATTATCTTGATGAGTAAGGATATATAAGCAGATTGTCGAAAATTGGAACCGTGTATTGCAGAATATTTCTATGAAAAGTTTGCTCTATATAAAAATAAGTTGTACCTTTGTCGCTGAAGTTGTCGAGAAGGGCAGTTCCATTAACACTAAGAACGAAACGTAAGAGTTGCATTATGGAAGATTACAAAGGTTTACCTTATGGTATAGCGGATTTTGGAAAATTGATTCGAAAAGGGTATTATTATGTAGATAAAACCCCTTTTATCAAGACGATGGAACGTACAAAGTATCTCATACTTCTGCGCCCTCGTCGCTTTGGAAAGAGTCTATTCCTTTCCATGCTGCACTACTACTACGATATTGCAGAACGAGACAACTTTAGCACACTCTTTAAAGGGACTTGGATTGCCGATAATCCTACTCTAGATCAAGGTGTCTATCAGGTTCTTACTCTCGATTTCTCTATGATAAGCGGAGAAATAGAAAATGTAAGGGAGGAATTTAGCCGACATTGCTGCAATCGAATAGATGATTTTATAAAGCGGTACAAGCAGTATTACGATGAGGAGGACTATAATCGAATTATAAAATCCACCGATTTTGCCGACAAATTGGAAAAAATTCAAGGGTGTGCAAGAAGGAATGACAATATAGAACTATGTCTCATGATAGATGAATACGACAACTTTACGAACACCATTCTTGCTACCAAAGGACACGATGTGTATCATAAAATAACCCATGCCGACGGGTTCTATCGCGATGTATTCAAGAAGTTTAAAGCTATCTTTGACCGTATCGTTCTAACCGGTGTTAGCCCTGTGACGCTCGATGACCTGACCAGTGGATTCAACATAGCTCGAAATGTTACGCTATTGGGGAATTTCAACCAAGTCCTCGGTTTTAGTACCGATGAGGTGCGGCAAATGATGCGATACTATCAGTCAAAGGATTTGCTTCCGGCAGATGATGAACCTCTTATGGATGAAATGACACAGTGGTACGATGGTTATTGTTTCTCGGAAGATGCGCTAAACTCCGGGCAAAAGATGTATAATAGCACTATGGTTATTAATTATCTGATGAACTATATGGATTATGGTCATGCTCCCAAGAATTTGTTGGACGATAATACCCGTACGGACTATGTGAAATTGCATCAGTTACTTCATCTAGACCAGCTGAATGGCGACAGAAGGAGCGTCCTTATGGAGATAGCACAGAAGGGATGTATCACCGGACAGATAAAGACCTCCTTCCCGGCACAGAGTCTTACGGATCCGACTATTTTTACGAGTTTGCTTTTCTATTACGGTATGCTGACTATAACAGGAATAGACGATGATTCAACTCCTATTCTCGGCATCCCGAATAATAATGTACGCAGACAGTATTACGACTACTTAGTGGCAGAGCACAATAAGGATATGCCCGTCAATACATCGGTGATGAGGCAGGTATATAAACTGGCAGCTTTGGAAGGCAGGTGGCGTGAGATGATGGAATATCTATGTGAGTCGTACAACAAATATTCTTCTATCCGCGATAGGATAGAGGGAGAGCGTCATGTGCAGGCGTTCATGTTGGCATACTTGAGCCTGAATCCTTACTACCTAACGGCACCGGAGGTGGAGGTGAACCATGGTTACTGCGACTTCTTCCTTATGCCGGAGAAGGCGAAGATTCCGAGCATTGCGCATAGCTACATCATAGAATTGAAGTATCTGCCGTCGAGCGAAACGGATGTCAAAGCAGAAGCACAATGGCAGGAGGCGGTGGCACAAATCCACGACTATATACAGGCTCCCAAGGTACATCTCCTTAGCCGGGGTACCACGCTCCATGCCATCGTCCTCCAGATAAAGGGTGCAGAGCTTTATCGTACGGAGGAGGTGGCAAGTTTGGACTTTACCGAGTAGTGATTTCGAACCTTTATTCCGGAGAGGAGGTTACACAAACCGTGTTGAGAGCCGTGTGAATCTCCTGCCAACGGTCGGCAAGTTCCTGCATGGAGGATAGAACAATGTTGGCACCCTCACGTGAAAGCGCCTCATCGGGGATGGGACCGGTGTTGACCGCTATGGTGAATATACCGGCAGCAACAGCCGACTTAACACCCAACGGAGCATTCTCTACCACCACAGCCTGGTTGGGACGGAAGTTGCCCTTATGCAGCGCCATGAGGTACGGCTCCGGAGACGGCTTGCCAAACTTAACATCGAAACTCGTCACCATAAGCTCCCTACAGAACATCTCCGGGAAATTATGATTCAAACGATCCAGCAAAGAATGCTGTCCGCTACCCGTTACTACCATACGAGTAAGCCCATCTTCCTTCACCTTGCAAAGCACCTCCCATGCACCCGGCATACGCTCGGCAGTGGGGCAGGACTGGAAGAACTCCGTCTTACGCTTATAAATGTTGTCAATCTCCTCCTGAGTAGCATCACGCTCCCAGTAACGATTCGCCAATATATTGATGGTGCCGGCACCCGTGCGACCCTCGTGCAGATACGCCTCCTCCGGCGTCATGAACAACCCGAATTCGGTTGCCGCATGACTCCATGCATAGGCATGATTCTTCATAGAGTCGAAGAGTACACCGTCCATATCAAAGAGAACGGCTTTGAGACGTATTGCCTCAAAGCCGTTTTTCATTAAGTATTTCTTGATGGATTCCTCTATCATCTTTTACTTTTTGAGTCTTTCCTGAATAGCCTTGCTCTCAGCCTCGTAACCCGGCTTGTTGAGGAGGGCAAACATATTCTTCTTGTAAGCCTCTACACCCGGCTGGTTGAACGGATTCACCTCCAGGAGCAGACCGCTGATACCGCAAGCCTTCTCGAAGAAGTAGATTACCTGACCCAAGTTGTAGGCATCGAGACGCGGCATACTGATGCGGATGTTAGGAACACCACCGTCTACGTGTGCCAACTGAGTACCCAACTCGGCCATCTTGTTCACCTCGTCCACACGCTTGCCGGCGAGGAAGTTCAAACCGTCTAGATTCTCCTCGTCGGTAGGGAAGAGAACCTTCTTCTCCGGCTGCTCTACGCTGATAACCGTCTCGAAGATGGTACGCTCACCGTCCTGAATCCACTGACCCATGGAGTGAAGATCGGTAGTGAAGTCTACGGCAGCAGGGAAGATTCCCTTCTTGTCCTTACCCTCGGACTCACCGTAGAGCTGCTTCCACCATTCGTTCATGTAATGCAGCTTAGGCTGGTAATTTACAAGGATTTCAATCTTCTTACCCTCCTGTGCGTAGAGAGCGTTGCGGCACGCAGCATAGATGGCAGACGGGTTCTCCTCGAACGGAACGTTGAGAGCCGTAGCCTTCTCCATGTCGGCAGCACCGGCTACCAACTGTGCAATGTCGAAACCTGCTACAGCGATGGGCAGCAAACCTACCGGAGTGAGAACAGAGAAACGTCCACCCACGTTGTCGGGAATAACGTAGCTCTTGTATCCCTCCTTGTCGGCAGTGGTACGAGCAGCACCCTTCTTTGCATCGGTTACAGCTACGATGACCTTGCGAGCCAGTTCCTTGCCCATCTGCTCCTCGCACTGCTTCTTGAGCAAACGGAAAGCGAGAGCAGTCTCGGTAGTGGTACCGGACTTGGAGATGTTGATGACACCGAACTTCTTACCCTTGAGGTAGTCGGTGAGTTCTGCTAGATAATCCTCGCCGATGTTGTTGCCGGCAAAGAGGATTACAGGGTTCTTCTTGTCCTGTAGCAACCACTGGAAAGAGTTGCTCAGAGCCTCGATAACGGCACGAGCACCCAGATAGCTACCACCGATACCGGCTACTACTACTACCTCGCAGTTCTCGCGAAGAACGGCAGCCGTAGCGTTGAGGTCGGCTATGAACTCGGGGGTGATGGAAGAGGGAAGGTGCAACCAACCCAAGAAATCGTTGCCCGGGCAGGAGGCATTCTCGAGAGCTTCCTGTGCCTTGGCTACTTTCTCCTTGTAAGAAGCAACAGCGTCTGCGGGGAGAAACTGTGCTGCTTTAGTGATGTCTAGTGCAATCATATTCAATTCTTTATTTATTATTATCTTAATCTCTTGTTTAAGTTACCGGAAGGAATCGGTAAGGAGTTTTATCTCCACCGATGGCGGTATGCGTTCGTAGAGGATGTTGTAGACGGCATCCAGAATGGGCATATTGACGTGTAGATGGCGGTTTATGTCCTTCATACACTTGGTGCCAAAGTATCCCTCGGCTATCATCTCCATCTCTATCTGGGCACTCTTCACGCTGTATCCCTTTCCTATCATGGTGCCGAACACACGGTTGCGGCTGAAGTTGGAGTAGCAGGTTACGAGTAGGTCGCCCAGATAAACGCTGTCGCTGGCCTTGCGTCCTTCAAGCGGGTGTACGGTAGTAAGGAAGCGTTTCATCTCTTGTATGGCGTTGGCTATGAGTACTGCCTGGAAGTTATCACCGTACTTCAGTCCGTTGCAGATGCCGGTGGCTATGGCGTACACATTCTTGAGTACGGAGGCATATTCTATGCCCACCACATCGGTACTGGTCTTGGTCTTTATGTAGTCGCTCGTTATGAGGTCGGCAAAAAACTCTGCCTTCTCTTCGTTGGCGCAACCCACGGTGAGGTAGGTGAGGCGTCCCAGCGCCACCTCTTCGGCGTGCGAAGGACCTGCCAGGACAGCCAGGTTGTCGTAGGATACATTATAGATGTGATGGAAATAATCGCTCACTACCATATTCTCGTCCGGTACGATACCCTTGATAGCCGTTATAATGAACTTATCCTTAAGCTTTACCTTCACTTTGTTCAAGTGATTCTTGAGGTAAGGAGACGGGGTTACCCAGAGCAGGGTGTCCGCTTGTTCTATCACCTTATTGATATCGGTGCAGAACTGTATTCGGTTCACATCGAAATGTACGCTCGTCAGGTAGGCAGGATTATGTCCCAGTCGTTTGAAGTCCTCTATGCGGTCTTCACGACGGATGTACCAGATGATGCTATCGCAACATTCCAGCATGATTTTGGCTATGGCTGTCGCCCAACTGCCTCCACCCAATACGGCTACTTTTCCGCAACTATCCATTGCTTGGTGTTAATTGATTTTTTCTACCCAGTCCTTTATCTCGTCTACCGAAGGCTTGGCTATGTCCAGTTTGTATTTCTTGAGGATTTCTCCTACCTGCTGCTGTATCTTCTGCGGATTGCCGCCGGACAGGTCGCTCACACGGTTGTAACCTACCTTCTGGAGTACCGGAACGAGGTCGGCTGCGATGCCTACGGCTACGTACTGCTCCACCTTGTCCTTGATGACCTTCTTCTCGGGACGCATCTGTGGGAAGAAGAGAACCTCCTGGATGGTAGTCTGTCCGGTCATGAGCATAACCAGTCGGTCTATACCGATACCGATACCGGAGGTGGGGGGCATACCGTACTGGAGAGCACGGAGGAAGTCTTGGTCTATGAACATAGCCTCGTCGTCACCCTTCTCGCTGAGTCGGAGCTGATCCTGGAAACGTTCTTCCTGGTCCAGCGGGTCGTTAAGCTCGGAGTAGGCGTTGGCCAACTCTTTACCGTTTACCATAAGCTCGAAACGCTCGGTGAGTGCCGGGTTGCTGCGATGCTTCTTGGTGAGCGGTGACATCTCCACGGGGTAGTCTGTAATAAAGGTAGGCTGAATGTAGGTTCCCTCGCAGAACTCGCCGAAGATTTCGTCGATGAG
>CAYOKO010000116.1:0-5939 GCA_964404555.1 uncultured Bacteroidaceae bacterium
AGGCATGTGTCCTAGCCGCTAGACGAAAGCGCCGTTTTCAAGGTGTCTTGCTAGTAGTAGCGCCTACGGGAATCGAACCCGTGTTCCATGCGTGAGAGGCATGTGTCCTAGCCGCTAGACGAAAGCGCCGGCCTCTGCGGAAGCTGGGGGATTCGAACCCCCGGTACGGTAACCCGCACGTCAGTTTAGCAAACTGGTGGTTTCAGCCACTCACCCAAACTTCCTTCAGAACAATTGTTTTTCTCAATTGCGATGCAAAGGTACGATGTTTTTTTGAAATAACCAAATGTTTCCGAGATTTTTTTACTATCTTTGCCCAAAAATAGGCGAATAATGCATTTTGACAGTAAGAAATTGCCCGCAGGGGTGTGTTTTCTCCCGCTAAAGCGGGTGCAAGACGATAGAGGTTCCCTTACTTTCCTGGAGGGGGGTAAGGAGGTTCCGTTCGAG
Source organism: uncultured Bacteroidaceae bacterium (assembly GCA_964404555.1). Taxonomy (GTDB): domain Bacteria; phylum Bacteroidota; class Bacteroidia; order Bacteroidales; family Bacteroidaceae; genus CAZUTW01. Next base: position 451 of record CAYOKO010000116.1, read on the forward strand.
GTGAAACGGGTGTTCTGGATATACGACATACCGGAGGGAAAGTCGCGTGGGGCGCATGCGCATCGCATCTGCCACGAGGCTTTGTTCCCGGTGTCGGGAAGTTTTACACTCATGGTAGACGATGGGGAGGTGCGTACCTCCTTCCGCATGGACTCGCCCCACTGTGGGGTGCTCATACCGGCGGGGGTGTGGTGTGAGCTTACCGACTTTGCTCCGGGTACCGTGTGCGTGGTCATGGCTTCGCACTCGTATATGGCAGAGGGGTACGTCAATGAATATAACGATTACAAGGAATGGCGACAAAACATATTATAAAGGTACGCGCGTACATGCGTGAATGGGTCGATGAGTGGAACGGTTTGGTGGATGAGGCAAAGAATGCTTCTTTCCTCTTTAACCGAAACTTCATGGACTATCATGCCGATAGGTTTACGGATGCTTCGTTGCTCTTCTTCCGTGGAGAGAACTCGCGCCCGATAGCTCTCTTTCCTGCCGAGGTAGACGTCTTCCATAGGGTGGTGCGCTCGCACGGCGGACTTACCTACGGCGGACTCCTCATGGCAAGAGATATCACGTATGACGAGGTGCGAGACTGCTTTCATCTCCTCTTCCGTCACTACCGGGAGCAAGGGGTGGGGGAGTTGCTCTATAAGCCCCTACCTTATATATACCACACCTACCCGGCTCAAGAGGATCTCTACCTCCTGGCACAAGAGGGAGCCGAGTTGGCATCTCGCTCACTCTCCTCTGCCGTTTATCTGCACACCGCCACACCGGTAGCTCTGCGCGAACTCCGCAGGCGGGGAGCACGCAAGGCAGAACGTGCCGGACTACAGGTGCGCACTGTAGAGACCGATGAGGTTGCGGTGGAGGCGTTTTGGAACATCCTGAACGAAACGCTCATCACCCATCACCACACCACCCCCGTACACACCTTGGCAGAGATGCGTCTCTTGATGCACCGCTTCCCCGAGCAGATAAGACTTTATGGCGTCTTCACGCCCGAGGGGAGGCTCGTGGCAGGCAGTTGGGTGTTCTTGGTGGGTGAGCAAGTAGCACACGCCCAGTATATCGCCGCATCCCAAGAGGGTCGCACCCTGGGAGCACTCGACCTGCTGTTCCCGCATCTCATAGAACGCAGCAAAGAGAAGTTCCGCTACTTCGACTTCGGCATCTCCACCGAGCACGGTGGACAGCTGCTCAACGAAGGACTGCTCTTCCAGAAGGAGGGGTTCGGAGCACGCGGAGTATGTTACGATATGTATAAGATAGACTTGACAAACAAGTAGATATGGAAGAGGATGATGTTTATAAAACCATAGAAGCCACCGCCGAGGGTATCTATACCGAGAAGCGCAGTAAGTTCCTGGCGTTTGCCCTGCCCGTACACTCGGTAGAGGAGGTGAAGGAGCAGGTAGAGATGTATGCCAAGCGCTACTACGATGCTCGCCACTGTTGCTACGCCTATATGTTAGGTCCGGAGCGACTGACCTTCCGTGCCAACGACAACGGCGAACCCTCCGGCACCGCCGGCAAACCCATCTTGGGGCAGATAAACTCCTACGGACTCACCGATATACTCATCGTAGTAGTCCGCTACTTCGGTGGTATCAAACTAGGCACCAGCGGACTGATACAAGCCTACAAGGCAGCCGCCATAGAAGCTCTGGAAGCAGCCACGGTTGTAGAAAAGACCGTAGACGAGAGCGTCCGCTTCACCTTCGAATACGTATTCATGAACGATGTAATGCGCATTGTCAAGGAAGAAGCCCCCACCATCGTAGAACAAGGCTACGACATGGACTGCTCCATGACCCTGCAGATACGCCGCTCCAAGATGCTGCGACTGCGCGAGCGACTCTCCAAGATAGCGACACTCACGATAAAAGAAGACGAATAACAATACGAATATAACAATAAAGATTATGACTAAAGAGTTGGTTGAACGTTTTTTACAGTATGTAAAATGGGACACTCAATCGAGTGAAGAAACCGAAGGCACGCCCAGTACTCCCGGACAGATGGCCTTCCTTAGATTTTTGAAAGAGGAGTTAAAGGAGATAGGACTCAAGGAGATAGAGTTGGACGAGAACGGCTACCTCTTTGCCACCCTCCCCTCCAACACCCCGCGCGAGGTGCCCACCATAGGCTTCATTGCCCACGTAGACACCTCCCCCGACTGCTCCGGCAAGGATGTTAACCCCTCCATCGTCTCCCATTATGACGGTAAGGACATCCCTCTGGCAGGCGGTGAAACACTCTCCGTAGAGCGCTTCCCCGAGTTGAAAGAGCACATAGGTGAAGACCTCATCGTAACCGACGGCACCACCCTTCTGGGCGCCGACGACAAGGCAGGCGTAGCCGAAATCATTCAAGCCATGGCCTACCTCCAGGCACACCCCGAGATAGAACACGGCAAGATACGTGTAGGCTTTAACCCCGACGAAGAGATAGGCATGGGCGCCAGCGCCTTCAACGTAGAACGCTTCGGCTGCGAATGGGCATACACCATGGACGGCGGCGACATAGGCGAACTGGAGTACGAGAACTTCAATGCAGCCACCGCCAAGATCTTCTTCAAGGGACTCAGCGTACACCCCGGATACGCCAAGGGCAAGATGCGCAACGCCACCAAGTTGGCAGTAGACTTTGCCGATGCCATGCCCAAGAATGAGACTCCCGAGACTACCGATGGCTACGAAGGCTTCTTCCACCTCATAGGCATCAGCGGAAGTGTAGAGAAGTCCAGTCTCCAGTACATCATCCGCGACCACGACAAGCGCACCTTCGAACAGCGTAAATATCTCCTGAAGCAACGCGTAGACGCCCTCAACGAATCCTTCGGCGAGGAGGTAGCCGTGCTCGAGATGCACGACCAGTACTACAATATGCTGGAGAAGATAGAACCCGTGATGCACGTCATCGACATAGCCCTCAAAGCCATGGAAGAGTCCGGCGTGAAACCCAAGGTACAGCCCATCCGCGGCGGCACCGACGGAGCACAACTCTCCTACAAAGGACTGCCCTGTCCCAACATCTTCGCCGGCGGCATCAACTTCCACGGCCCTTATGAATTCGTGCCCATTCAGAGTATGGAAAAGGCCATGATGGTGATTGTGAAGATTGCAGAGATAACCTCGCATTTCAATGAATAAAACTTAAAGAACAAACGTATGAGCGATATTCCCGGATTAATGATGGATCTAGCTCTTGTCCTCACCCTGGCAGGAGTTGTAACCCTGGTGTTTAAAAAGTTGAAGCAACCCCTCGTGTTGGGATACATCATGGCAGGCTGTCTGGCCAGCCCCCACATGCCCTACACCCCCTCGGTGACCGATATGGCAAATATCCACACCTGGGCAGACATAGGAGTTATCTTCCTTCTCTTCTCTCTCGGACTGGAATTCTCCGTCAAGAAGATTATCCGCATGGGACTCTCCCCCGTGATAGCCGCTTGTACCATATTGTTCTTTATGATGAGTATAGGAGTCTTTCTCGCCCATGCCTTTGCATGGAGCGAGATGGACGCCCTTTTCCTGGGTGGTATGTTGGCCATGTCCTCCACCACCATTATCTATAAAGCCTTCGACGACCTGGGGCTGCGCCACCAACGCTTTGCCGGCAAGGTACTCGGAGTGCTCATTCTGGAAGACATCCTAGCCATCGTCCTCATGGTGATGCTCTCCACCTTGGCAGCCGGTCAGTCCATAGGCGGCGGTATGATACTCCAAATCCTCCTGCGTCTGGCTTTTGTGTTGGTAGTATGGTTTGTCGTAGGCATCTACGTCATTCCTCAGTTCTTGAAGAAGAGTGCCCGTGTCATGAGCGACGAAACCCTCTTGATAGTCTCTCTGGGTCTCTGTTTTGCCATGGTGGTAGTTGCCGCAAGTATGGGGTTCAGTGCCGCCTTCGGAGCCTTTGTGATGGGAGCCATCCTAGCCGAGACACTCGAAGCCGAACGTATAGCCCACCTCGTGGAACCCGTCAAGAACCTCTTCGGAGCCATCTTCTTCGTTTCCGTAGGTATGTTGGTAGACTGGCAAGTGCTGGTAGATTATGCCGGTCCGATAGCCGTGCTTACCTGCGCCGTTATCCTGGGTCAGATGATCTTCGGCACCCTGGGTTTCATGTTCTCCGGCGAACCCCTGCGAGTAGCCATGCAATGCGGATTTAGTATGGGTCAGATAGGTGAGTTTGCCTTCATCATCGCCTCACTGGGCGTATCACTTGGAGTGACAGATAGTTTCCTTTATCCCATAGTGGTAGCCGTATCCGTTATTACCACCTTCCTCACCCCCTATATGATGCGTGCCTCCAAGGTATGTTACGGTTGGCTGGAGCGTGTAGTGCCGGCACAGGTTATCCACAGAGTAGACGGCTTTTCCTCCTTTACGGTACCCCTCCACCACGACGACAGCAATTGGCAACTCTTGCTCACGGCCATGCTCCGTCAGTTTGCCGTATTCTCCATGGTGAGTGTAGCCATCATCATCCTCACCTTCAACTTTATACATCCCTTCTTCAAGGAATTGATACCGGTATCCTGGGCCAACATCGTGACCCAAGTATTCACTCTTGTATGTATCTCCCCCTTCCTGCGTGCCATTGTCATGAAGAAGGCTCATTCCGAGGAGATTAAGGCTCTATGGGTCAATCGCATAAATCGAGTCCCCATCACCCTTCTCCTCACCATCCGTGCCGCCTGTGTAGTAGCCATAGTATGCTACGTTGTGGGAGCCTTCAACGATTGGGCTTCCAGCATAGTCATAGGCGTAGCACTCGTCATACTGCTCGCTATGATAGCCTCCAAGCAACTCAAGCAGCGTTCCATAGCCATAGAGAAGACCTTCAAGCGCAATCTTCGTTCGCGCGAAGCTCGTGAGGAGTTTTTGGCCAAGGCGCAGCCGGCGTACGCCAGCAGTTTGTTGACGCGCGATATTCACCTAAGTGATTTCGAGGTGCCATCGGCTTCCAAGTGGGTGGGAAGTAAGTTGTACGAGTTGGCGCTGGGTGAGAAGTACGGTGTACACATCTACTCCATTCTCCGGGGCAACCGTCGTTTCAACATCCCCGATGCCGACATGGTTATATACCCCGGCGATAAGTTGCAAGTGATAGGAAGTGACAGTCAGTTGAGCACGCTTCAAGAGGTGCTCAGCAACGAAGTGTATCCCTTGAACGACGATATGTATCGTCACGAGATGCAGTTGACGCAGATATACATAGACGAGGAGTCTCCCTTCTGTGGCAAGCAGGTTCGTGAATCGGGCTTGAAGGAGCAGTACCACTGCATGATAGTAGGTTTCGAAAACGGTCAGGAAACGCTGGATGCTCCCACCGGCAATCGCAAGTTCGAAGTGGGCGATGTGGTGTGGATTGTAGGGGAGAAGAGCGATGTGGAGCGGTTGGAGTGATTTTACGCATCCCTACATGGTGGTCATCTCCTTTGCTTCCACCACCTTCCATTCGGAGATGGTGCGAGTTTCGGT
>CAYOKO010000117.1:0-5894 GCA_964404555.1 uncultured Bacteroidaceae bacterium
ATGCAATCTCCAGGTCGCGGCTGAAGAGCCAGCAAACCAATCCCAGTGCAAACATATTGCGGCACTTAAGGATAGACTTGTTGTCCATACCGCTATCGGCAAGACAATCCTTTACCATCTGTGAGATAGGGCAAGCCACTACACGATCCGGGTCGATATTCATCTCTCCCAGGTAATCCTCACTCTGGAATGCAGCCTTCTCCAGGTCTTTGCTACCGAAAGCATCGGTATCGATGATGATGGTTGCATTAGGTTTTGCATACTTGTACTGAGTCTTCAGTGCAGCTGCATTCATAGCGACCAATACGTCGCACTGGTCACCCGGGGTATATACCTTGCCGGAACCGATGTGTACCTGGAATCCGGAAACACCGGTGAGTGAGCCTTGCGGAGCTCGGATATCTGCCGGATAGTCAGGGAATGTACTGATACTGTTACCTACGGTTGCAGACACGGTGGAAAAGATGTTTCCTGCCAACTGCATACCGTCACCGGAGTCTCCTGAGAAGCGGACCACAACCTGGTCGAGCTCTTTAATCTCCATTTTTTCTGCCATAATATTAAAGTTTAACCTTTACCTTAATGATATACATATTCTCAATAATGTGCAAAGTTCGTAAAGAAAAGTCACATAACAAAATATTTTGGGAACAGATTTCATGGATTTAGTGCTTTTTCGTGTCAAAATGCTTTTTGAGTACCTATTTTGGCATACAGATTGTCTTAAAAACGCCTTTTGTATAAAAAGTGGACGGCTTTTTGGCATTCTCAAAAAAAAATTGTACTTTTGCAACTCCTAACAGAGCGTTCTCATAGTTCAACGGATAGAATAGCCGCCTCCTAAGCGGCAGATCCGGGTTCGATCCCCGGTGGGAATACAAAAAAGCGTATCGCAGGAAGACCTCCTTTCGATACGCTTTTTTGTATATATACCTTATTATATTATTTATCCTCTCGCACGTGCTTATAATCGAAAAGTATGGCGAAGGAGATAGCCACAACCAGAGCGTAAGCAGCGAAAATCAGCCATGAAGTCTGCCATCCGTGCGTTATTTGTATCTCGGTAAGCCCCTCGGCGTAGACAAAATGGTTGATAACCTCTTTTGCCGCCAGCGAACCCACCGTAGCACCCAGTCCGTTGGTCATGAGCATGAACAAACCTTGAGCAGAAGAACGCATGGACAAATCCGTCTCCTTGTCCACAAACAGCGAACCGGAAACGTTGAAAAAGTCGAACGCCACACCGTAAACAATGCAACTCAAGATAAACAACCACACCCCGTTACCCGGGTTACCCAGTCCGAAGAAAGCAAATCGACCCACCCACGCCAACATAGCGATAAGCATCACCTTCTTAATGCCATAACGATGCAAGAAGAAGGGAATCAGCAAGATACACAACGTCTCCGAAATCTGACTCAAAGAAATCAACAAGTTAGCATGATTTACAAAGAAGTAATCCCGATACTCCGGATGGCTACCGAAGGACTGAATGTAAGGATTGGCATAACCATTGGTAATCTGCAAACTCACACCCAGCAAGAAAGAGAAGATAAAGAAGAACGCCATACGCTTCTCCTTAAACAACGTAAACGCCTTAAGCCCAAACGCCTCCGCAACCGACTGCGAAGCATCGTTGCGCTTGGTGGGGCAGGAAGGAAGCGTAAGCGCATACGCCGCCAGCACGAAACCCAAGATAGCCGAAACCATAAACTGGATAGGAGAGTTCTGATACCCAGCAATATCCACGAACAACATAGCGCAGATAAAGCCCACTGTACCAAATACACGGATAGGCGGAAACGCCTTAACCGTATCCATCCCCATCTTGTCCAGAGCCGAGTACGCCACCGAGTTGGAGAGAGCCAACGTAGGCATATAGAACGCCACACTAACGGAATAGAGCGTAAACAGCAACGTACCGTTCACCGCCGTATCCGCATCCAGAGCATCCAGTCCCGTCTTTGCTGCCAGCAGCAAGAAGAGCGCCGCCATGAAGTGGCAAAAAGAAAGAAGTCGCTGTGCCGGCACCCAACGATCCGCCACAATACCCATGATAGCCGGCATAAAGATGGATACAATGCCCTGAATAGCATAATAATCACCTATATCCATACCCAGTCCGGCACTTGACAAGTATGCACCCATGGAGGTGAGATACGACCCCCAAATGGCAAATTGCAAAAAGTTTAAAAGAATGAGTCTTATGTTCATTTGTCTCTTTTAGTTTTAATTTCGCTGCAAACTTACATTTTTATTTTGATTTGACAAAATATACTATCTTACAAATGTAAAAAGTAATCTTGAAAAATAATGTAAAGATACTATGTAACCTTAAAAATGTTCTTTTTTGCCCCCAAATTATATCCTATGTAATTGTTTATTCGTATCTTTGCCCTATATATGTAATGAATGAAAATAGAATTTAAAGGTATGAAACGGAGCGGAGTTTATTTTGCTTTGGTTCTCTGCGGTCTACTCTTTGGCGTACACAGTGCTCGTGCGCAAAAGAAGATAGCGCAGTATTGTGTTGCTTTTTACAACCAAGAGAACCTTTTTGACACCATTCACGACACCGGCAAGAACGATTACGAGTATCTGCCGGAAGGAGTGAATAAGTGGAACAGTATGCGTTATCTCAGCAAGCTCAAGAACATGTCGAAGGTGATTTCTATGTTCGGCGAACGTGAGATTACAGTGAACGGCGTGAAGAAGAAAGTGCAGGTACGTCCGGCCATCATCGGACTCTCCGAGGTGGAGAACATAGGTGTTCTGCACGACTTGGTGGCACAACCAGCCCTGCAGAACCGCAATCTCAAGATTGTACACGTGGAAGGACCCGACAAGCGAGGCATAGATGTAGCCTTCTTGCTGGATAGCACGCAGTTTAAGTTGCAGTCTACCAACTATGTAAACTATGTCTACGAAAACGGCGATACCGTCCGTAAGACCCGTGGCTTCCTGGTGGTACGCGGCGTGTTGGCAGGCGAAGATGTAGCAGCCATTGTGAACCACTGGCCCAGCAGAGGTGCCGGCAGCGAGTTTCGCGAGATGGCAGGCAGACAAGTCCGTCGCGTAAAGGACTCCCTGCAAGCACTCAACCCCGACATCAAACTCTTCATCATGGGCGACTTGAACGACGACCCCACCAATAAGAGCGTTACCGAAGCCCTCGGCGCCAAGCACAAGGTGAAGGACACCGGTAAGCAAGACCTGTACAACCCCTGGTACGACATAATAAAGAAAGGTCAAGGCACCCTGCTCTACGACGGCAAGTGGAACCTCTTCGACCAGATTATGCTCACCGGAAATATGCTGAACGATACCGACCGAAGCACCCTGACCTATCAACGTCCCGAAATCTTCAGTCGTGAGTTCATGTTCCAGACCGAAGGCAAATACAAAGGAGCCCCCCTGCGCACCTACTCCGGTGGCGTATGGTTAAACGGATACAGCGACCACCTTCCCACCATGATATGGTTGGTTAAGGAAGTGAAGTAATCCCCATACAGAGACAGAAAATATTAGAGTGTAAGATATAACAGAATTAGGTTAATGAAGAAAAGAGTAAAAATGCTGGGAGCGCTGATGGGTATGGTACCCATGGCGATGGCACAGCAAGTTACGGAACAGGAGACTGATTCCGTACAAAACGCCTTTCGCGACGACAATGCCACCTTCATCTTCTCCGAAGATCAGTTGGGTGAAGACGACGACAATGCTCGTGTGGCATCGGTGGTTTCCAGTCAGAGTGACCCCTATATGTCTGAAGTAGGCTATCTGTTTAGCCCCATGCGCTTCCGTTACAGAGCGTATGACTCACAGTACAACCGCAACTTTATGAACGGTATGCTGATGAACAATGTAGAGAGCGGACGTTTCTCCTTCTCCGGTATGACCGGCGGATTGAACGATGCCACTCGTAACAAAGAAGGAGTGGGATTCTACGACCACAACAACTTTGGCTACTCCAACGTAGGAGGTGCTACCAACATAAACCTGCGTGCCGGACAGTATGCTGCCGGAAGCAAGGTGGGACTGGCAGCAACCAACCGCAACTATATCTTGAGAGGCACCTATACCTATGCAACCGGCGTGCTGGACAACGGCTGGAGCTTTATGGGAAGCTTGGCATATCGCTGGGCCAACCAAGGAGTTATCGAAGGAACCTTCTACAACGCACTGAGCTATATGCTGGGAGCCGAGAAGTACATCAACGACAAGCACCACATCTCCTTCGTAACATGGGGAGCCCCCACCGAGCGCGGACAGCAAGGAGCTGCAACCGAAGAAGCCTACTGGTTGGCCAACAGCCATTACTACAACCCCTACTGGGGCTACCAGAACGGCAAGAAGCGTAACAGCCGCGTAGTAACCGAGTACTCTCCGAGCGCCATGCTGACATGGGACTTCAAGGCCGACGAGAAGACCAAGCTGACCACGAACGCCAGCTTTACCTACTCCATGTACGCCTCTACGGCATTGAGTTACAACAACTCCTACAACCCAATGCCCACCTACTACAAGAACTTGCCGAGCAGCATTTTCAATGTCTACGACCCAAGTTTCAACAACGGTAACTACCTGAACAGCCACGAGGGAATCCTCGACGCCTATAACTCCCTGTACGACTACTGGACCGCTTGCAAAGCCAACCGCCAGGTACAGTGGGACCGCATCATAGCACAGAACCAAGCGGCCAATGCCGAGGGACGTGATGCACTGGTGTACCAAGAGAAACGTCACAACGACCAGATGGTATGGCGCTTGAACTCCGTGTTCGATAAGTTGCTGAACGCCAATAACCGTTACACCTTGGGTGTGAGCTTGAACCACACCAAAGGTATGCACTACAAGACCATGGCAGACCTCTTGGGAAGTACTCACTTCACCGATATCGATTCCTACTCTCTTTCTCGCTACGGAGACAATTCTTCCGAGATTCAGAACGATTTGGACAACCCGAATCGTAGCATCAGCGTGGGCGATCGCTTCGGTTACGACTACGATATCTTCGTAAACAAGGCTCAGGCATGGGGACAGTACAGCGTGACTGCCGGCGATTTCGATGCCGTATTGGGTGCCGATATCGAAGGAACCACAATTGAGCGTAACGGACACATGCGCAACGGTCGTGCACCGGAATACTCAAAGGGTAGCAGTGGTACTGCCAAGTTCTTGGGCGGTGGCGGTAAGTTGCAGTTGGGTTACCGTCTGTTCGGTACCAGCAAACTTACTTTGAGCGCCAGCTACGAGAGTCAGGCTCCGTTGGCCAACAACGTGTTTGTGGCACCGCGTATCAGCAACAACTTTGCCAACAACTTGGAGAACGAGCGCATCTTCAATGCCGAGGCTGCTTACCAGTTCCACTTCGGTATCTTGAGCGGTAAGGTTTCCGCGTACTATACTCGCATGAACGACCTTACTTATCAGACAGCTTTCTACAACGATGATGCAGGTTACTTGACCTACCTCACCATGACCGATATGAACAAGTCGTACAAAGGACTCGAGGCAGCCGTCACCCTTAAGTTGACCAACAACTTGAAGTTGAACCTCCTCGGAACCATCAGCGATGCCAAGTTCGTAAACAACCCGTCGGCTCAGTTGGCATACGAGGGAACCAACGCATCTACCATGAACGAGATGAATCAGTGGATCAATCCGGTGAACGGAGAGAACATGCCGCTGAAGGTTATTCTCGATGGTACACGCGAGGGTAGTACTCCGCTTACCGCAGCCAGCGTAGGTTTGGATTACAATATCAACGGATGGTACTTCAGTGTGAACCTGAACTACTATGGTCGTGTCTACATCAGTCCGAGCTTCTACACCCGTCTGGGTAGCATCATGGACGACAGCGACAACAACGGTCAGTACTTCACCTACGATCA
>CAYOKO010000118.1:0-5892 GCA_964404555.1 uncultured Bacteroidaceae bacterium
TTCCCCCCACCTTTTTATATATACAACGCACCACAGCACCCAGCAGAATCACCCCGCACCATACCACACCGATGCGGAATCCCGGAGCCGGAGCATATACACAAAGAATGGCAAAAAGCCCCGTCACCAATGCAATGCTCACCACACGAGTTACCAGTCCGAAGTCCCTCCAAAACTGATACACAATCATACCTATACCGTTCAGTCCACCCCAAATCATGAAGTTCCAACTCGCCCCGTGCCACAAGCCACCCAGCAACATGGTGTTCATGCGGTTGAGATTCGTCGTTATCTTCTTACGCTTCTCCGCATTACGCTTACCTATGAACCCCATGACCGCCGCAAACAACAGCAATCCCGTAGCCACCAACCAACTGCCGCTCAAGAATGCCGCAATCAGCGCTATCACCGTGATGGTGATGAAGGTGCCGTAGGATGCTTCACGGTTACCACCCATAGGGATGTAGAGATACTCCTGCAACCAGCGGGAGAGCGAGATGTGCCAACGCTTCCAGAAGCCTCCGGGGTTGGTCGCCTTATAGGGAGAGTGGAAGTTTTGCGGCAGATAGAATCCCATCAGCATTGCCACACCTATGGCTATATCGGTGTAACCGGAGAAGTCGGCATACACCTGCAACGAATATCCGAAGAGACCCACCAGATTCTCGAACCCCGAGTAGAGGCGAGGATTGTCAAAGACACGGTCAATGAAGTTCACCGCAATGTAGTCACTCAGGATAATCTTCTTGGCCAAACCGTTCATAATCCAGAACACGGCAATGCCAAACTGACGTCTGCTCAAGAAGAATTTCTTATGCAGCTGCGGTATAAACTCGTTGGCACGCACAATAGGACCTGCCACCAACTGCGGGAAGAAGCTAACGTAGAAGCCGAAGTCTGCCAGGTTGTGAACGGGTTTTATCTTCTCGCGATATACATCCATCACGTAACTAATCGCCTGGAAGATAAAGAACGAAATACCCACCGGCAACAAGATGTTGGCCGTGTCGAAGCGACTCCCACCCACAAACATATTGCCTAGAGCCGCAAAGTAATCGTACACCTCAAACTCCGTGCCGAAGAGATTGTTTACCAAATCCGTCAGGAAGTAAGCATACTTAAAGTAACAAAGCGTCAACAAGTTGACCGCAATGCTCGTTACCAGCACCCACCACTTGCCGCGCGGTGTGCTGCAACGATCTATCCACTTACCCGCCAAGTAGCAAAAGAGGATGACGAAGAGCAGTATCAAGGTAAACAGTCCGCTCGTCTTGTAGTAGAAGAACACACTCACGAAGAACAAGAAAGCATTGCGCAGCAGTATGCGATTCTTAATCAGCGCAAACACGGCAAACACCAGTGCAAAGAACGCCCAAAAGTAGAACTGGGTGAAGAGCAACGGGTGCTTCTCGTCGAAGGAGAAGAGATTCTCCGCAGATTGTATAAGTAGCTCAGTGAGTGTCATTTCTTTTTTCGAATAAAGTTAAGAACCGAATCGCCCGGAATGGTTTGGCGAATCTTGTAAAAATTATAATAGGTATTGAAGGCATGCGCCAGCATAGTACCTATCTCGGCAGCTCCACGGTTGGAGAAGTGTATATAGTCCGGTCCTCCGAGCGGCGGATTATGGTTCACCCATTGCTCCATAGAGTTCTCGCCCCCCATCACATGGAACATATCCCAGTATGCCATGCGGTTGCGCAGTGCCAGTGCCTTGAGCGAATCGTTTGTCTCCGGCAACAACGGCCACGTCTGCATCTTACCGTTCACACGTTTCCCCATATCGGCAGGTCCTATAAAGAGGAAAGTGCATTGCGGTGCCAGTCGCTTGAGCAGCGTAATCTGCTTCTGCAACTCCTTTACATACGTAGATATATTCTTTTTGCTTGTAATACCCGGCATACCGTTGCCGCCAAACTGCATCAGTATCAGCTTGGTATTCATCAACTTCAAAGTCTTAGCCAGCAGCGTGGTATCCATCTTCGTGTAGATGGTGCCCCAGCATCCGCGCATGGCATCGTTGTCTACCGCCACTCCGCAGGAATCGTCCAGCATCACCCCATATATCTCACCGGAACCTTGCAGACGAATCGTCGCCTGGTTTACACGATCCGGGAGGCAGAAGAGCAGCGTATCTACATCGCCCATCTCCACCCTCTTACTTCTTTGCAGAGATGTTTTTCCACTCTGTACCGTAGCCGTTAAGTTGGTGGTGTTACCTATTAACAAAGTAATGCGTGAGTACTCCTTTACGTGCGGTTGGGTATAAACATCGTTTCTCTCGCGGAAGGTAAGCGTAGCACTCCCACTCACCTGCGCCATCTTACCCGTAGCTCCGTATCGGTGGTGACGGTTGTGCAGTTCGGGGTCATTGCCATAGACAATGTAATTGCGGATACCTCCCGTAGCCGTCTGCCCTATGGAGAAGGTGGGCACCGTCTCCACAGCCGGCACCATGCCCACACCATGTCCGCCAAACAGTTCCTGCATCTTTTCGCGCAGAGCAGCCGTGATGCGGTCCAGTTCTATCTGGGAGTCGCCGTAGTGCATAATGCGCACCGTTGTACTGTCCACCTTTGCCCGTTCGAAGCTATGGAACACAGCATCGAAGAAGGTATAGTCGTCGCCGGGGACGTAGATGCGTTCCTCGTTCTCGGTGAAATACTTACGGAAGTAATCCAAGTTCTCTCGATCCGATTCCGATAGGGTCTCCTCGAAACTTTGGGTCGATGCCTCCAGCAAGGAGTCTACATTAACCTCCGTTTCTGCATTATTGCCACTGTGTAGATCTTGTTGTACATTGGCAAAGCGCAGTGTGATGCCCCCCACGTCAACGCCGTTTTCCGGGAAGAACCACCAACCCACCGCCAGTAATAGAAACACGGTGAGCATAAAAGCAAGAATCGCACTAGGTTTCACGATAGATGTTTCTTTTGTTGTTTTAGGTCTATATTCTTGTTCTCATCTTGTTATTTTACAGAAAAAACAGCCCTTCGTTGAGGCTGTTTTCCGGTATCTGTGTACATAACAATCGTTTTGATGCTGCAAAGTTACATTATTTGCGGCGATTAAACAAGTAAAAATCGTAGATTTCACCCTTCCGATGCGTCTTTTTATATAAAAAGGTACTACAAATAGTAACTTTTTTGTCTTTTTATTTGGTGTTGTTAGATTTTATTTGTTATTTCGCATCCGGATTTAAGAATCTTTCAAGAATAAACTAACTTTAAATGGTATGAAAAAAATCTACTATCTATCAGCACTGGCAACACTGGCTACGACATCGGCCTTTGCCCAGTACACGATTCCTGATGTGAATACGGCACTTCAGGGTGAGGAGTATAATATGCAGCTTTCAAAGGCGTATGACTTTGCTACTCCTGCTATTAACGGTAAGGCATTCGATGGAAGCACCATCGAATGGAACGGTGAGGAAAGCACTGATTTCCGTTATAACTCATACAATTCCGTACGTTGTAGTACTGCGGGGTTGGAGAGCTTCTGGTATCAAACGGCCGCTCCAACCTGGTATAGTGGTAAGGGACTAAGGAATATGACTTCCGGTCCGCGCGGTTTTGCTATGAGTGATATGAAAGCCGGTCAGATTCTGGTGGTACAGGGATACAACGGTGGATACAACACAGCCGGTACTTCTACCTTCTATAATGGCTATTGTGTGCCCAACGGATACGCTTACTCTAGCAAAACCAATTGGGCTTGGCAACTTACAGATCCCTTGCAGGTGGAGGATATCTCCGAAGAGGTAAATACCGCAAACGGCGTTGTTGAGGGTACCACTTACGAGGGTTCTCCTTATATGTATCTGCGTGTATTGCAGGATGGTTGGGTAAGCCTTACACTTGAGCGTTATGCAATTATCTCCGGTATTCAGGTTTGGGACGTGAAGACGGAGGAGGAAACCGTTGCAGCACCGTCTATCAAGATTGCTTCCGTAGACGGCGGTAACCGTACTTGGTCTTGGCAACCGGGTGAATCTTCTCAAGGTAAGACGGTTACTACTTACTACTCTTTCGGCTCGACCGATCCGCTGTATCGCGACGATGAGGGTAATCCGGTATTGACCGATGGTGCCTATGGCAAGAATCAGCTGAAGGAGGGTGATGAAATTTCATCCATTAATGCCAGCGATGATGATTTTGAAGATAACAGAATCTTGCGACTGAACATTGCGTCTGTTTCCGAGAACGGTACTGCATCCGTCATCTATACCAAGGATTTCGACCTGAATCCTATTGAATTGAGCACGCCGGTGGCATCTCTTAAGGGTATGGATGGCAAGAAACGTACCTATGAGATTACTTGGACGAACAATACGCTTTGCGGTGAGGAATACACGTTGACCTATTCTACTCCTTCTGCCAAGGGGAACATCACTCCGGGTGAGAGCATCGAAGTGGAGGATGCACCTCTCACGGTAGACGTATCGGCAGATGGATACACTACGGGTACACTCACCATCAATGAGTTGGCTGCACAGGGTAAGGATGTATCTCGTAAGGGTGAGTTGGCCGAAGGTACACAGCACAATTGGGATTTCGTGAACCTAACCGAGGAGCAGACACAGAAGATTACCGGTCAGTACAAGACTTCCGATGCAGAGGATGCTACCACGCTGGATGCCGGTTGGTACTATGATTCTTCCAAGAAGCGTGCTTTCAGAAACTGCGACGTCACTACTACCGTTATCGATGCGGAGCTGGATGCTGCGGGCAATATCACGAACTTGGGTTCTGTAACCGTAGATGGTGTAAAGGGTGTGAACCGTGAATCCAACGGTTCCGAATCCGACCTGGCTCTCTTGGACGGTGCGGATGCATCTACTCATCTGCTGCGTGAAACTTGCGACGATTACGCTGAGGACTTGACAGGTATTTTCGACGGTTTGACCGTTTCCGGTACGGCTCCGTACATCAACTCAAGCAATGTATGGGCTTCCGACTTTGGCTTCTATGTAAATAATGGAGAGTCATACAGTGGTTTCTGGCCTACCAACAAAGCTACCGTTACCGTATCCGATTTGACCGAGGGTGACTATGTCTTCTATAGTATAACGGGCGTTGTCACTGCTGTAGAAGTTCCGGAGGGGGATACTTCCGTGAGCATCAGTGTTGCTAAGTCTGCTTACTTGAACTATATCGATGTTTATACTTACAGCAAGGCTACGGGCATAGATGCAGCCAAGACCGATGCCAACGGTTCTGTTGAGGTTTACACCATCGATGGTAAGAAGGTGAAGAGCAGTGATTCAATAGCCAAGGCTATTCAGGGACTCAAGTCCGGTATTTATGTTGTTGGTGGCAAGAAGATTGTTATCAAATAATATAAGTTCTCTTTTTTTTAATGGCGGCAGAGACATACGGTATGTTTCTGCCGCCATTACGTTTCCAAGACGGTGAACATCCACGAAGAGTCCCGGTATTGTTAGTGCATACTAGAGTGAAAATAAGGGAATTATCGAAGTTAGGAACAATGCATTACGGAATCTTTCTATAAAAAATTTGCTTTGTATAAAAATAAGTTGTACCTTTGTCGCTGAAGTTGTCGGCAAAAGGCAGTTCCATTAACACTAAGAACGAAACGTAAGAATGGCATTATGGAAGATTACAAAGATTTACCCTACGGTATAGCAGATTTTAAGACGTTGATTCAAGAGGGGTATTACTACGTAGATAAAACCCCTTTTATCAAAACGATGGATCGTACGAAGTATCTCATACTTCTGCGTCCGCGTCGCTTTGGAAAGAGTCTATTCCTTTCCATGCTACGCTACTACTATGACATCGCAGAGCGCGATAACTTTAGTACTATCTTTAAAGGAACTTGGATTGTCGATAATTCAACACGAGAGCAGGGCACCTATCAGGTACTATC
>CAYOKO010000119.1:0-5875 GCA_964404555.1 uncultured Bacteroidaceae bacterium
CTGTTTCAATAACACCGCCAAAATTCATTTGTGCCATTTTATAGTTTCTATTTTTAATCCCCTCCTTGCAAAAGGAGGTCTTATTTATACTTTCTATCTTTTCGTACTGCAAAAGTACACATTTAATAGGAAATAACCATCATTTTTTGCAAGTTTTTTAGTAAACGTGCCCACTTTATAGTTATATTTCCTATAAACCCCTTTTTTATTCCCCTTGCGACTGTTGCTGAATCTGTGCGTACTGTTCCTGACGCTCGTTCAAGTAGTCGGTAAGGTGCTCGGTGCAACTCTTCGTTATAGCAATTCTGCCGGAACGTACATACTGCAACACACAATCCAACTGCTCCAGTCGGTAGTAGAGCGACATGATGTCCTCGGTGAGTCCGTCCTTCGTTACGATGGAGTAGGTAGGGTTCATCTCCACAATCTGCGCGTCGTGCTGGCGGATAGCCTTGGATATCTCCGGCTTCTCCAGTACCACGGGAGTAGAGAGCTTAAAAAGAGCCGTCTCCTGTATAAACACCTCATCGTCCGTGAAGTAGTTTGCCTGGATAACATCTATCTTCTTCTCTATCTGTCGGGTGATGGTTTCAATCTGCTCCTTGTCGCTCCAGCAAGTGATGGTGTACTTATGCACACCGCGAATGCTGGATGCCGATACGTTGAGGCTCTCTATGTTCACCTGTCTGCGGGTAAACACCGCCGTCACCTGGTTGAGCAGTCCCGCAATGTTCTCAGAGAATACAATAAGAGTATAGAGAGTCTTGCCGTCTACCACCTGGTTGCGGGTCTCCCAGTGGGAGCAGCGGCGGCATCCTGAGCAGTTGTCTTGATCGTTCTGTTCCATAATTCCTTTCCTTATTTATATATGTAGAACATTTTCGGGTTATTTCTTCACTTCGAGTAGCATATCGTCTACATCGTTGCCGGGGCAACACATAGGCAGAACCTCGCCCTCCTCTATCACGGCTACCTGCAAGAGGAACGGACCGTCGGTGGCAATCATCTGCTTTATAGCATCGTCCAACTTCTCGCGCTCGGTCACCGTTATGCAGGGTATGCCGTAGGCAGCAGCCACCTTCTCGTAGTCGGGGTTCACCATTGGGGTGAAAGAGTAACGTCTATGGAAGAACATCTCCTGCCACTGGCGCACATTGCCCAGGAAGTTGTTGTTCAGCAGAATCATCTTCACCGGAGACTTTTGCTCCATAATGGTACCCAACTCCTGGATGGTCATCTGGAAACCACCGTCACCCATAAATACGCACACCGTACGATCCGGCGCACCAAAGGTAGCACCGATAGCTGCCGGAAGACCGAATCCCATGGTTCCCATACCACCGGAAGTTACCATACTGCGACGCTCGGTAAACTTAAAGTAACGAGCTGCAAACATCTGGTTCTGACCCACATCAGTCACGCAGATAGCCTTGTTGCCCGTCAACTCCGTAACACGGCGAACCGCCTCACCCATCTTGATAGGACCCTCTTCGGGATGTATCTCCGGGTTTATCACCTTCTCGGTCTCCAAGTGCAATGCCGGTTTGAAGCTCTCAATCCACTCCTCATGGTTGTTCTGCTTCAAGAGAGCCGTTACGGCAGCCACCGTCTCCTTGCAATTGCCCGTCACGGCGCAGTCCACCTTCACGTTCTTGTTCACCTCGGAAGGATCTATCTCGAAATGTATCTTTTTAGCCTGTTTTGCGTAGGTACTCAGCTTACCCGTGATACGGTCGTCGAAGCGCATACCGATAGCAATCAGCAAGTCGCACTCCTGCGTCTTCTGGTTGGGAGCCAAGTTGCCATGCATACCCAGCATACCCACGTTCAGACGATGGTCGGAAGGCAGAGCCGAAAGTCCCAGCAACGTACATCCCGCAGGTGCATCAGCCTTCTCCAGGAACGCCTTCACCTCCTCGGTCGCATTACCCAGTTCCACACCCTGACCCACCAGAACCAGCGGGCGCTTAGCATTGTTAATCATCTGCGCCGCCTGCATCACCGCCGTACGATCCGTCTCCGGCACCGGCTTATAGCTACGTATAAACTCCACCGTAGCAGGTTCATACTCCACCATGGACGTCTGCGCATTCTTGGCAAAGTCCAGCACCACCGGGCCCGGTCGTCCGCTGCGAGCTATGTAGAATGCACGGCTCACCGCCCAAGCAATATCCTCGGCACGGCGAATCTGGTAGGACCACTTGGAGATAGGCTGTGTTACGCCCACCAAGTCGCACTCCTGGAACGCATCGCTACCCAACATAGACACACCCACCTGTCCGGCAATCACCACCATCGGCGTACTATCCATCATGGCATCGGCAATACCCGTAAGCGTGTTGGTAGCACCCGGTCCACTGGTAACCAGGCACACACCCACCTTACCACTGACGCGAGCATAACCCTGCGCAGCGTGTGCTGCACACTGTTCGTGGCGCACCAGTATATGGTTAAGTCCTTTTCTGTAATCGTAAAGAGCATCAAAGGTAGGCATTATAGCGCCTCCCGGATATCCAAAGAGTGTGGTTACACCCTCGTGAACCAAGGAGCGCATAAGTGCCTCTGCTCCTGTTATCTTTTCTTTCGACATCTCTGTAATTATCGATTGTTTTTAGTATCGTTTGCTAGTCTTTTGTTGCGTGCCTCCGTATCGTCTCGGCGTTTAGTCCTTTACAATACGTACACCACCCTTATCGGCGCTGCTCACCATGGAGGCGTATGCCTTCAGTGATGTCGGTACCACACGGTTGCGAGTTACAGGGCGCATGGGGCGAGCTGCCAACTCCTCGTCGCTCAACTTCACGTTGATGCTACGGTTCGGAATATCTATCTCAATGATATCGCCGTCTACAATCTTACCGATAGCACCACCTGCCGCAGCCTCCGGAGAGATGTGACCTATGCTCAGTCCGGATGTACCGCCCGAGAAACGTCCGTCGGTAATCAATGCGCACTCCTTTCCCAGGTGCTTACTCTTAATATAAGAGGTAGGGTAGAGCATCTCCTGCATACCCGGACCACCCTTCGGACCCTCGTGCGTGATAACCACCACATCGCCACTCTTCACTTGGTCGTTCAAGATACCCTCGCAAGCCTCGTCCTGAGAGCTGAATACCTTTGCCGGACCGCTGAAGTGCCAGATGCTTTCGTCCACACCGGCGGTCTTCACAACACAACCGTCCAGAGCAATGTTGCCAAACAACACAGCCAGACCACCATCCTTGGTGTAAGCGTGCTCTATATCGCGGATACAACCGTTGGCACGGTCGGTATCGAGTGTCTCGTAGGTGCAGCTCTGTGAAGCCATCTTGGTGCTGAACTTACCCGCAGGAGCACTGCTGTATATGCGTTTTGCTTCGGGGTCGAGTTCCGGCTTCTCTATATTGTACTTCTCCAAGTCCTCGGCCAGTGTAGCACCGTTTACACGCTTCAAGGAGGTGTTCAGCAACCCAGCTTTGTTCAGCTGAGCCAGAATGTTGAGGATACCCCCCGCACGGTTGCACTCCTGGATGGAGTACTTCTGGGTATTCGGAGCCAACTTGCACAAGCAAGGAACCTTGCGACTCAGAGCGTCAATGTCGGACATCTTGAAGTCTACCCCCGCCTCATTGGCTACAGCCAGCAAGTGGAGCACGGTATTGGTACTACCACCCATAGCGATATCCAGCGTCATGGCATTCAAGAAAGCATCGCGCACGGCAATACTCTTGGGCAATACACTCTCATCGCCATCGTTATAATATTTATAAGCATTCTCCACCACCAACTTAGCAGCATCCTTAAACAACTGCAAACGGTTGGTATGTGTCGCCAGGATAGTTCCGTTGCCCGGCAGAGAAAGTCCGATAGCCTCGGTCAGGGAGTTCATAGAGTTAGCAGTGAACATACCGGAGCAGCTACCGCAACCCGGGCACGCACATCTCTCAATCTCCGCCATATCCTCGTCGGAAACGGAAGAATCGGCACCCTTAATCATCGCCGTAATCAAGTCTGCATTTTCACCTCTCCAGTGACCCGCCTCCATAGGACCACCGCTCACGAACACCGTCGGGATGTTAAGGCGCATACTAGCCATGAGCATACCCGGAGTAATCTTATCGCAGTTGCTGATGCAAATCATAGCATCGGCCTTGTGAGCGTTCACCATATACTCCACGCTGTCTGCAATAATATCTCGTGAAGGCAGTGAGTAGAGCATACCGTCGTGACCCATAGCTATACCGTCGTCTATGGCGATGGTGTTGAACTCGGCAGCATAACAGCCCAGTTTTTCAATTTCAGCCTTAACGATTTGTCCTATTTCGTGCAGGTGTGTATGTCCCGGTACGAATTGAGTAAAGGAGTTTACAATAGCGATAATAGGTTTACCGAATTGCTCTTGTTTCATGCCGGTGGCAACCCAGAGTGCTCTGGCACCTGCCATACGGCGACCTTCAGTGCTGAATGCACTGCGTAAAGTATGTTTCATATCTATGTTTTTTTATCAATTTCTATATCTTTTCCAAACGGAATTGCAAAGGTATCCAATTTTTTTATAATAGGCGAATAAAAAGAAGAAAAAAATGCTTTTCAGCTATAAATTGTCATCTTTTGAGGTGGGTTTTATATGAAATTATAACTATTTCTTTTTTACCACCCCGACATAGATAAGCAGTACGACGTTCATGAGCAGGGCATAAATAATGGCGGGAATGGTCAGCCTAGAATCGTTGAAGACAAACGGACTGCTTGCCAGTGCAATGGCTTGCGCGGCATTCTGCATACCTATTTCAATAATAAGTGTCTTCACCTCCCGTCCCGTTAGTCGGGCAGCACGTGCCATTCCCCAACCGGCGAGCATGGAGCACAGGAGCAATCCCAGAACACTCCCACCCAGAGCGGGAAGATGTTCGGCTATGAGGGTGTGGTGGCGTACAAAAAATATAGCAGCCAGAAAGATGAGTGCCGGGAAAGCCAGTCGTGACAGAATACGTTCGCACTTCGCTGCCCCTCGTGGGTACCAACGGCGCACTCCCACACCTACAGCGATGGGCAGCAACATAGACAATAGGTTCTGCACCAACATATTGCCCACCGGAAGGTGTGTCACTACGCTGGAAGCCATATCTATATTCAGTACCTCTATGCCGAGTTGCATCCAGAGGGGAAGGGTGATAAGTGTCAGTACGCTGCTTGTTGCCGTTAGCGAAACGGAAAGTGCCACATCGCCTCCGGCCAACATGGAGAATACATTCGATGAGCTTCCGCCCGGTGAGCAGGCTATCAGCAGCAGACCGAGAAAATAGTAGGAGGGGAGTTGGCACGTCCACCCTATAGCGAATGCTATGAGTGGTAGAATCACCAATTGTCCCACCATTCCCACGATAATAGGTAGGGGGCGGTGACGGAAGAGTAGAAAATCTGTAGGTCGCAGTGTAAGACCCAGCTGAAACATCAGTAGGGTCAAAATAGGGAGAACAATCCAAATAGCATTCATCTGTATCTTTATAAAAAACGCTGCAAAGGTAATACAAATATTTGAAAGTCCGGGAATGAGGAGTGTGATTTGTTGAATGTTTTCGTGCTGTAAATGGACTTAGATGCATTTCACACCCTTCACTCTACCCTTTCGCAGGTTTTTAAACTAAAAAAAAGCCCCTTCATGGATGCCCTCAAAAATCTGACAGTTAAAAGGATGTGTCCCCTTCACTTTTTCTCCTTTACTTCTTGCGCCTCCCGGATCACTTCTTGCGCCATCCTTTCACCCCTTCATTTTGGGGCGAAACAAGTTGATATGGAGTGAAATACGTACATTTTTACCCCTTCACTCCGTTGGTGTGAAGCTTTTGTAAAGGAAAATACAGCTATTGAGGGCGAGTCATCCCCTTCGCCTCCA
>CAYOKO010000120.1:0-5846 GCA_964404555.1 uncultured Bacteroidaceae bacterium
CTTACTCTATAATCATGCTGAGTGATAGACGTTGGCGTTCCACATCCACCTCCGTAACCTTCACCGTTACGTGCTGATGCAAGGAAACCACCTCGTTGGGATCCTTCACATATCTGTTGGCTATCTGGGAAATGTGTACCAACCCCTGCGTATGCACACCCACATCCACAAAGCAACCGAAGTTTGTAATATTCATCACAATGCCCGGCAGAACCATGCCCACACGCACATCTGCCAACTCCTTTATGTTGGGGTCGAAGCTGAACACCTCAATCTGCTTACGAGGATCCCGTCCCGGCTTCTCCAGCTCCCGCATGATGTCCTCCAGCGTAGGCAGTCCCACCTCCTTACTCACATATTTCTTGATATCCACCTCTTTACGCTTGGCAGCATCCGTCATCAAGTCTGCAATGGTGCAACCCGTATCAATCGCCATACGCTCCACCAATCTGTAACGCTCCGGATGCACCGCCGAGTTGTCCAGCGGATTCTTACTACCCGTTATGCGCAAGAAACCCGCACACTGCTCGTAGCTCTTTTCGCCCATACGCGACACCTTCAATAACTGTCTACGCGACGTAAAAGCACCGTTCTTGGCACGATAATCCACAATATTCTGTGCCAGTTGAGGTCCCAGACCGGAAACATACGTAAGCAACTGCTTCCCGGCGGTATTCACATTTACCCCCACCAAGTTCACACAATACTCCACCGTCTGGTCCAGCGAATGCTTCAAAGCCGTTTGGTTCACATCGTATTGATACTGTCCCACACCAATACTCTTAGGGTCAATCTTCACCAACTCCGCCAGCGGATCCATCAATCGTCGCGCAATAGACACCGCCCCACGCACCGTTACGTCGTAGTCCGGGAACTCCTCACGCGCCAGTTTGCTCGCACTATAGATAGACGCACCATCCTCGCTCACCATGAACACCGGAATCTCCACCGGGAACTCAATCCCCCGGATGAAATCCTCCGTCTCACGACCCGCCGTACCGTTGCCTATGGAAATCGCCTCCACCTTGTACTGCTCCACCATCTGCAACACCCGTTGCGCAGCCACCTTCACCTGTTCCTTGGGCGGATGCGGATATATCGCCTCGTGGTGCAGCAAGTTACCCTCGGCATCCAGGCACACCACCTTGCACCCCGTGCGGAATCCCGGGTCTATACCCATCACACGCTTCTGTCCCAGCGGAGCCGCCAGCAGCAACTGTCTTAAGTTCTTGGTAAAGATAGCGATAGCCTCCTCGTCGGCACGTTCCTTACTCTCGTTGGCAAACTCCGTCTCGATGCTGGGCTTGAGCAATCGGCTGTAGGAATCCTCCACCGCCTTCTGCACCACATTGCCCGCCTCGGTATTTCCCTTTATAAAGATGCGGAACAGTCGCTCCTTGCACCGGTCCGTATCGCCGTCGATGCTCACACGCAGAATGCCCTCATTCTCACCCCGTCGTATAGCCAAGAGGCGGTGCGACGGACAGGAACTCAGCCTCTCCGAGAAGTCAAAGTAATTGCTGTATTTCTCGCCAATCCCCTCTTTACCTCTTATAACACGTGATGAGATGACGGCATCCAGGCGGAAATTATGTCGAACCGTATTGCGAGCATTCTCACTCTCGCTTATCCACTCCGCCATAATATCACGCGCACCGGCAAGAGCCTGCGTTACGTTGGCCACCCCCTTCTTTTCGTTGACAAACCGCTCGGCCGTAGGCATCACCTGCGTACCGTAATCCTGTTTCATCAAGATACGCGCCAGCGGTTCCAACCCCTTCTCACGTGCCGTCTCCGCACGGTTGCGACGCTTCGGCTTGTAGGGCAGGTAGATATCCTCCAGTTCCGTAGCATCGTAGCACTCCTCAATGCGCACACGAAGCTCCTCCGTAAGTTTCCCCTGCTCCTCAATGGCATGCAAGATGGTGTTCTTACGTCTATCCATCTCCTTGAATTTTTCCCATAAATCGGAGATAGATGCTATCTGCACCTCGTTCAGTCCACTCGTAACCTCCTTACGATATCTGCTAATAAAAGGTATGGTACACCCCTCTTCGAGCAAGCGTATCGTACCGTCAACCTGTCCCTCGGGGATATTTGTTCTTCCGGCTATCAGACTTGTGTATTTCGTCATAACGTGTTATAATTATAAATTGATGCAAATTTACCTATTTTTTATGGAATAAGCATCTAATTTATGGGGAAAAACAGATAAAAAATTGTAATTTTGTGGCTCAAATAGTAAAATGATACATAAAATGGGAAAAGGAAGGAAGAAAAAGAAACAACAAGGGAATGTTGGACTGGCATTGATTGTCCTCGTATTGGGGTGCGCTCTCACGTTGGCACAGCGCTTCATGTCTACACCGTCCGATGCCGAGAGTCGGGGGGAAACATCCGTGGAGCAGTCGGCACAGACAACCGCTTCATCGCAGCCGAGCTTCAAACTGGAGCTGCCGCAAAATGTTACGGAACGTACGGAGCAGGTGATAGAGCACCTGGGATACACCACCTCTTATAATAATACATGGCTCATCCCCAACTGGGTGGCATACGACCTTACGGCTGCCGAGGTGAAGGGGGATGTTCCGCGTCAACAGGGCTTTACACCCGACCCGCAGGTGAAGGGTGCCACGGCTGTACACGACGATTATACACGCTCCGGCTACAGTCGCGGTCACATGGCTCCGGCGGCGGATATGCGTTGGAGTAAGCAGGCGATGGAGGAGAGCTTCTACCTTAGTAATGTGTGTCCGCAGAAGGCGGAGCTGAATGCCGGAAGTTGGGAAAAGGTGGAACGTATGGCTCGTAGGTTGGCCGGTGAGTCCGTGGTGTACATCTGCTGTGGTCCGTTGGTCGACGAGAATCCGGAACGCATAGGTAGACACGGTGTTGCCGTTCCGTCTCGTTTCTTCAAGGTGATGTGTATGCAGCGCAAGAACAAGTGGCAGGCGATAGGTTTCGTTATGCCCAACGAGAAATGCTCCGGAAGCCTCTTCGACTATGCTGTGAGCGTAGACGATGTGGAGAAACTCACCGGACTGGATTTCTTCTACCAGCTCCCCGACGATGTGGAAAATACCATCGAAGCCGCTTGGTCGCAGAAGGATTGGCAATAAAAATGCACGGTGGAAGTGCCCCAAAGGGACACACCACCGTGCCAACTACATAAAAGAGAATGAATTATTATTTTACGACGAAGTCTTTTACCTCTTCGAGGTTCTTTTCAATAACAGAATCCGGCAATTCATAGTTCTGCAGGTCACCCGCAATGTACTGGTCGTATGCCGTCATATCGATGAGACCGTGACCGGACAGGTTGAACAAGATAACCTTCTCTTCGCCCGTCTCCTTGCACTTCTTTGCCTCACGAATGGTAGCGGCAATAGCGTGACAGGACTCCGGTGCCGGGATGATGCCTTCCTTCTGGGCAAAGAGCATACCTGCCTCAAAGCTCTCGAGCTGAGGAATATCCATGCCCTTCATGTAACCATCCTTGAGCAACTGAGAGATAATCATGCCCGCACCATGGTAGCGCAGACCACCGGCGTGGATGTTGGCGGGGGAGAAGTTGTGTCCCAGGGTGTACATAGGCAACAGCGGAGTGTAACCTGCCTCGTCGCCGAAGTCATACTGGAACTTACCGCGCGTCAGCTTAGGACAGCTATCCGGCTCGGCAGCAATAAATTCCGTCTTCTTGCCATCCTGGAATACGTGGCGCATGAAGGGGAAGGCTATACCGCCAAAGTTGGAACCACCGCCGAAGCAAGCAATCACGGTATCCGGGTATTCGCCTGCCAGTGCCATCTGCTTCTCGGCCTCCAGTCCTATAATGGTTTGGTGCAATCCCACATGGTTCAGCACACTACCCAGCGCATACTTACAATTGGGGGTAGACATAGCCAGTTCCACCGCCTCGGAAATAGCTGTACCGAGGGAACCGCCATACGTGGGATTCTTAGTTAATATATCTTTGCCGGCACGTGTAGACATAGAAGGAGAGGGGGTAACCTGTGCTCCAAACGTCTGCATAATGCTACGGCGGTAAGGTTTCTGTTCGTAGCTTATCTTTACCTGATAAACCGCACATTCCAATCCGAATACCTTAGCGGCATAAGACAGAGCGGCTCCCCACTGTCCGGCACCGGTCTCGGTGGTAAGGTTTGTAACGCCCTCTTCCTTGGCGTAGTAGGCTTGTGCCAGAGCGGAGTTCAGCTTGTGTGAACCCACCGGACTCACACTCTCGTTCTTGAAGTAGATATGTGCCGGGGTACCCAGAGCCTCCTCCAATCCATAGGCGCGTACCAATGGGGTAGAGCGGTAGTATTTATACTGTTCGCGCACCGGTTCCGGTATATCTATCCACTCATGGGTGGTATCCAGTTCTTGGTTAGAACACTCTTTGGCAAAGAGTGGATACAAGTCTTCCGGTGTCATAGGCTGCCGTGTTGCCGGGTTTAGTATCGGCAACGGTTTGTTCGGCATATCTGCCTGAATGTTATACCACTTGCGGGGAATCTGGTCCTCCGGCAAGAAGAATCTTTTTTGCTTTTCCATAATATTAAAGCCAACTTATGTTAGATTGTAATGTTGTCGCAAACTTACGGTATTTTTTTGAATCCTCCAAGAAAAATAGAACTTTTTTACATAAAAACTATGATATTTTGTCTATTTTGGTAGTTTTCTTGGGGGATAATGTTATTCTAAATGCGGTATCCCAAGGTGACACTGATAATTCTTCCGTCGTCATCCGTCTCGAAGAACATTATATTATCGTAGCACATACCGAGGGCAATATCGTCGTACTTTTCGACATCGGTGAACGAATCTATGGTGGAGCGTTTCTCTCCGAAGCCAAAGATGTGATTGCCCAATTTTATCCTGAAAGCATTGTAGGAGGTTGTTATAAGGATAATTTCGCCGCTTGCGTTTGCTGTAGCTGAGATTACTTCGGTGTTTCCTTTATAAAAGGATATGTCTCGATAGCTTTCGCCGTCCATATCGTTTTCCTCCAGCTTTCCAACTACGACTCTATCATAAAGTCCATCCACCTTTGCCGGAACCTTCTTGTAATTCTCCTCCATCTTGATAGGTCCTACCCGGTCTTTTGTAATAAAGGGAACATCCACAATCTTTGCATTTTCCACAACGAAAGTGTAATTTTTTACAGAGGAACCGGATGCCTTCTTTCCGGATGTACCAATGACTATCTTAGGTATACGTGTAGCAGTAGAGGGTACTCCCTTGATTAATAATCGTGCGGCGGCAACATACCCGGCGGGGATTTCTGTCGATACACTTTCGGCGCTTGAGGTTTTGCCAAGGAGGATGGAGGAAATATTGTATGTCTCTTGATCGTTTTTGTATGCTATAGCTTTGCAATCGTTTACATCTTCGCCGGATGTTTTCATGACAATATTGCTCACCGTTTCCGTACCGGTATTTTTCAGCACAAACTTGCAATAGATGCTACCGGTAATCCAGCGTTCACACACTACGGTAGGTATTTGAATCCCCATATCGGTACCGTAGCCGGTAATGTGTGTGCTGTCATCCTTGGTTATTGAGTAGAACTTTGTTCCGTACCCCACACCCAGAGCATGGTCTATGGTGCTGTTAACCTTTTCAATAGCATTGTTAACTTTGTTAATCGCCTTGTCCAGTGCCTTAAAGAACTGTGCATCTGCGCTAGTAGGCATCAGTAGTGCCCATACAAGAAATAGTAAAATCTTTTTCATCATGAAGATTATAAGTTTGTTAGTAATTCGTTTTTTAGGTTCTTTGTTTGGATGCAAATGTAGTTTAAAAACAAGTATTCTCCAAATAGATGATGAAAAAATGTGTGT
>CAYOKO010000121.1:0-5837 GCA_964404555.1 uncultured Bacteroidaceae bacterium
GTAATAATAATATCAGTTGGTTGTCGTTCAAGAATGTAATGTATGAGGAGTACACTCCCGAAGCCGAAACTCGCACATCAGCCGAGAACACCTTCGGAACCATCAGTTTGCCGTACGCATTTACTGCAGAGGGTGCAACCCTTTACACGGTTGATGGCATAGAAAACAACTACGTAAACTTGACCGAAGCAGAAAGTGGCGCAGCCGGTGCAGCATACATCTATCAGGCAACTGCAAATGAGCAGAGCTTCTCATACAAGGAAGGCGCTCTTGTAAGCACACCGAGCACAGGCATTCTTACCGGTGTATTCGCAGACACTAAGGCAACAGCCGATACTTATGTCCTCCAGACTCAGGACGGTGTACAAGCATTCTACAAGGTAGCAGAGGGTAGCGAACCTACCATCGGCGCATACCGTGCATACTTGACCTACACTCCTGCAACCGAGGAAAGCACCGAGGAAAGTGCAGCAGCAATACGTATCTCCCTCAACGGTGAGGTTACCGGAATTGATGCCGTTAATGCATTGACCGAAGGTAAGGCTGAGATTTATGACCTGAGCGGTCGCAAGTTGAACAAGCTCCAGAAGGGTGTCAACATTGTGAACGGTGTTAAGGTGATTGTGAAATAAGCAAAAAATTAAATTGGTTATGAAAAGATATTTGAAACCCTCAACTGAAGTCTACGAGGTAGAAGTTCAGAACGTGATTGCAACATCTATTCGTATCGTAAGCGATAAGAATGCAGACCCTGAGTTGGGTGCAGATGCAGATGAGCGCAGTACATGGGGCAACCTATGGTAAGCAATGAATGCCTCCGGTTTTCACAGGACCGGGATGTAGACGCATAAGTTGACAAGAGAAATGAGGGGTGATGCTGTAAAAAGCATCACCCCTCGCTTCGTTTTTTGGCGCTTGACGGTAACGTTGTCTGTACCACCTTATTCATCCCACAGCGAACCCCAATGGTGGCGTTCGTCGGAGGAAGCTTCGGTTACGCCGGCAGTGGAGG
Source organism: uncultured Bacteroidaceae bacterium (assembly GCA_964404555.1). Taxonomy (GTDB): domain Bacteria; phylum Bacteroidota; class Bacteroidia; order Bacteroidales; family Bacteroidaceae; genus CAZUTW01. The sequence continues at coordinate 1,013 of CAYOKO010000121.1, forward strand.
TGCTGCCTCCGTATTCTATCCTTTCGTAGCTGCCGGCAATCATCTTTTGTAACTCAATGTCGTAGCACTTGCACGTAGGCTTTATGTATGGCTTCATGTTCTATAGAAAATCTTGTTATTAAAATGTAACTTGTTTAACCGCTACAACACCCACACTCTCGCGCATGAGTACCAGATAGTGCTGACCCACACCCTGATAACCACATACGTAATCCGTGAATACGGGAAGAGCATCGCCTATGATGTCTGTGTTGTAGTAATGAAAATGACCGCTGAAGTGCTGCGGATTCTTCGTCTTGCGAATCAACGATTTGTATTTCTCCAGCTTTGTCGTGTAACCCGTCCACTCGGTACCTAGATTGTAGGAGTAGGGAGCACACGCAGAGGTGGGAACCTCGGAACTCGTCCAGTTGGCATCCTGGTTGGTCCACCAACGACCTGCGTCACTGCCATGTATCAGCGGGAAATGCTGCATCCATACAGCAGGTTCCTCCTTATTATATGTATTATCTATGTAGCTCTCCAGACTGTTGATAATGGCATCGGGGTCGTAGAAACTGAGCTTTGTGAGTGAATAATTATAAGACGGTTGGAACCAATAATTCCCCGCCATAAAGAACTGCACGTTGCGGAAACGGAAGCTAAACGGCGAAGGTTGACCGTTTCCTTTACTCGTAGCGTAGTACTGAACATCCGTAATAGGAGTGGTCATGGTGCTGCCACTGCTTGTGGTGACGTAGCTCTTGATTGTGGAAACGGTTTTTTGGTTGATGGAGTGTCCCGTGTAGGTAAATCCCGTACTTCCGTCTCCCCAAACCTCCGGATCCCAATCGTGGTTGCCGAATACCGCAATCATAGGGGTACCCGTGGCGGTGATGCAGTCGAAACACTTCTTTATATCCGTGTGGTCAGTGCGGTCGGCATCCAAGTCACCCAGTGAAAAGACAATCTCTACTTTCGGCTTTATGAAACTGTATTCCTCGAAGCTCAAGTCATCGCTCTCCTTACCGCAGATGGCTGCAATGGCTTCGAAATGAGGCTTCACCGATTCCAGTGTGGGGCTAACGGTACCTGTGCTGGTAGCCATATTCTCCTTACCTATCTCCGGGTCGCTGCCCACTACCATGGTGAACCAATCGTCCAGCGTTGCCACGTAGTGGTACTGTGCCTGCGTGCCATCTTCTGCCGTTACGTAGAAGGTGCGCAGCGAACCGTCGGTGAAGGTTACGGTGCGTGGGTCGGGCGTCACGGTGGCTCCATCGGCTAACGTGTAATCGACCTGTGCTGAGGCTATGTCTGCCTTCTTATCCAGAAAGATAACCTGCACACCGTCCTTGGTGTAGCGCGGAGCAGTGCCGTTGAGCGTGAGGGCGAAGTCGGTCTTGGAACTTGCACTCTCCACCCGGCGTGTGAGTGCCTCTTGCGGAAGGGAGGTGGTGGTGACACCACTCAAATCCAGCGTGCGTATGTTGGGACAGTTCTCGCGCAACCAGTAGTAGTCGGCATCGTTGAGCGGTCCGCTTACAATAAGGTGAGTGATGGACAACGGATGCTCTATCAGAGTACTCAAAGTGCCCGCTTGCGATGTCTTGACTACGGTCTGCGCCTTGATACCGGTGGTGAGCAGGCAGGCGAATGCCATGGCGGTAGCTATATGTTTGATACGATTCTGTTTCATTGTGCTATTTCTTGTGAGGTAGATGTTCTTAGTTCAACTCTCGTGGAGAGGTCGCCGCACTGCAGCAGATAACTGCCCGGCTGCAATCCGGTGACGATGGTTCCGGCACTCATACTTTGTTCCGTGCCGGAGGGGGAGGCTATGAGGGTAGCGTCGGCATCGCAAACCAGCGCAGCGGTTTCCTCTTGGAAGAAGGCGGTGTAGCAGATGCCTTGTGCCAGTGATGCTTGGTTGATGCGGAACGGTTCGCCTGGTGCTATTCCTATCGCCCAATTGCTACCGGTGGTGGCGAGGGCGGATTGGGATAGATTCTGTGCGTTTTCAACCGTGTTGATAACGGAAAAAAACTGCCAACCGGGGGCTGTGCTGTACTGTGCGGAACCGGCGGTAAGGGTGGCTTGTCCCGCTTTGCCTACGGTGGGGGTGGAGAAGGCATCGGGAGCGCAGTCCGGGGCGGTGGCGTTGGCACACGTAACTTGGGTGAGCGAACGACATCCGGCAAAGGCTTTACTGCCTATGGACTCCGTGCCGGTGGGGAGAATGAGGGTCTCCAGGTGGGTGAGTCCTTTGTACTCTTGGGCGTTGCCTGGAAGGCACAAAAGCGTGAGTACTATAATGATAGAATGGATTCTTTTCATCTTCATATATTCGTAACTGTGGGGATTAGTAAACCAAAATCTTGATGCCGTTTACAACGTAGGTTCCGGCGGGGAGCGGAAGGGTGCGTGTTTCTTGCGGGGCAAGGGTGAGGGTGTGCAACGCTTGTCCTCCAAGGTTGTACAGACGTAGGGTGGTGGCGGTGGTTCCGTTCACCAAACGAATGTTGCCTTTGCCGCTGAGTATGCGCAGAGCGGTGGAGTTATCAACAGGTGTTGAAACGATGCCTGTCTGCAAGAAATCGATGCTGTAGCGGTTGCTCGTAGATGCGTTATCGGGCAGGTTGTGCAGGTAGGCACGGAAGGGGGATATGCGCACCGGGGAGTCTACCAATAGGTACTTTCCGCCGGAGATGATGTAGTTGCCTTGTGGTATCTCGTCTATGGTGCGGTAGGTTCCTGTAAAATATTCGCTTGTCACTTGCGGTGTGGTAGCCGAGATGCCGTTGCCGGTGAGGGTTAATGCCGACCGGGTGGTGTGGAACATCACCGGGGTGTTGGCGGGAACGGTGGATACCTCTTCAAAATAGAGTACATCGCCTTGTGCGTTCCGGAGTTCATAGAACCGGGTGTCATCCGTGGTGGTCACGGCAAACGGCAGTATGAGGGTGCCGTATTCGGAGCCTTCGGTGATGTTGCGTGTGTAGGTGAGGGTGCCGGATAGTGCGGTGGTGCTGAGGAAGGGGGCTTTGTCGGTTAGGATGGAGCCTTCTTGCAGCGTTCCGTTGTCTACCAGGATGGCATTGGCTACGGAGACGGGGGCATCGGCAATAAGCAGATTGGCGTTCTCTTGCGGGTTGGTTAGGCTGAGGTTTGAAGCGTTGAGCCGGTTGAGGCTGAGTGACGGTATGTTGTTGTCTGCCAACAGCCGGAGGGCAGCGTTTCCTTGCTCGGTGGTGAGTGTGGTACCGATGGCGGCAGCGGTTTCAACCTCCGGGGTAGCGGGTTCGGCTGCCGCTTCTGCCTCCTGCATTGTGGTGAGGAGGGTGGCAGAGTTGTCGGTTATCTCTTGGGCTTCCGCCAGATAGAAATCGTCGAAACTTGCACTGGATCCCAGCCAACGGGCGGAGAAGAGGGCGTAGGCGTAGCCACCGTCGTTGGTGAAGGCTATGGTGTTGGTGGTCCAACTGCCATCGGTGGTGACGGTTGGGTTGCCGTTGACGGTGTTATTGCTTCCCAAGAGTACGGCACCGGTGTTTTCGGTGGTGGCACTATTGGTGAGCGAGAGTACCTGGTAATAGCTTCCTACCTCTACTTTGTTGGCACTTCGTTCCTTGAAGGAGAATATGTAAGTCTTATTCTTTTCAATAGGCCATGCTTGCTTGATGCTTCCGGCAGAGGCGGCTCCGGAATTGGTGAGTGCTGTGAGGCAGCCGTTTCCGTAGCGGAAGTTGTTGGCGTTGACGGGGGTTCCCGCACCGCTGGTCCAGGTGAGCATGGGGTTTTGTTCGAAGGCTCCGTTTGCTATAAGGTTCTCTCCGGTGATGAGGTATTGTTTGCCGTTTACCGTGATGCATTCCGGAAGGGTGGTGTTCTCGTTTCCGTTTTCCGCCGGAGTGATGAGTGTTACCTTGTTTAGCTTCATTATGAACCAATTGGGTCCCTTCACAAGGTTGCGTAGGGCGATGCTCATATCGCCATTGGTAACCGTAGCGGTGAGGGTGTAGAGGGTGGGGGTGGTCACGGTGTTGGTGGTGTAGGCGGGTACGGGTACTGCCACATCGTTTACGGAGAGTTCGGTAAACGTGGAGCGGTTGGCATCGGTGATGCCTGCGGTACTTTTCCATGCCTCGGAGGCATTGCAGTACACTTCCACCTCGTAGGTGCCGTTGGGAAGATTGGAAAGGGTGTTGGAGGCTACGCTGCCTACCCATTCATAGTTTTGGTAGCGCTCCGGGATGGTGCCTAGGCTACAGGAGTATGAGCCGGTGGTACCTACCCATCCTTTGGCTAGCGATGTGACGTCAATCGTCGTTTGTGTGGTTTCTCCCATGGCGTGTTCGTTGATGGTAAGGAACGAGAGTATCAGTGGGAGAACCTTGATGAAACATGGTCTCGAAGTCATAATGTTATGTTGCTTAAATTTTCTTAGTTAATGTGGTTCGAATGTTTTATGTGCAAAAGTAATGTTTTATTTTAATTATCGCAAGTTTTTCAAGACAAAGTTTCCGAAGTGTTGAGCTTTTGGGACGAAAAGAGGGTTTCCATGTTACCATCTATAGTATGATATAAAATAATGTACGCGCGCGTGGAATTTCTAATAAGCAGAATGAATTTCTTTGCTCCCCCTTTGTGTGTCGTGATAAATAGAAAAATACTACTAGTTGAATGTTTTCATATAGTTTTCTTTTCCAACTTTCCGAAAAAGTTTGGAACGTATTACTTTTTGTATTAACTTTGCAGCCAGATAGTAATAATAATTAAAAAGAATAAGACTATGTCAACAAAAAAGTATCATTTTGAAACCCTACAGTTGCATGTAGGTCAAGAG
>CAYOKO010000122.1:0-5758 GCA_964404555.1 uncultured Bacteroidaceae bacterium
TTTCAAGTGTTCCTGCACCCGTGTGGTGAGGTTGTTTACGATAACCACAATCTCCTCGGCACCACACCGGGTAAATATTCGTATCAGTCGGTCTATCAAGCACTCGCCGCCTATGCGTACCAGTGGCTTGGGTTCCGCCACGCCCTCTTGTGCCAGGCGCGAACCCTCTCCGGCTGCTATGATTGCAAATTTCATATTCCTTATTTATATTCGTACTATCGAGAAAGGAGGATTAATCCTCGTCTGTGGGAGCGTCCAACTTCAACTTGTCGCTATCGTCGCGATGCTCCTTGTAGAGTTTGCGCAGCGGATTGGCGTGTGCCTCGTCGTAACGCTTACGATTGCGATAGATATCGAGAGCTGCATATACGGCTTGGCGCATGGAAGTCTCGTCGGCTATGCCCTTACCTGCCAAGTCGTAGGCCGTGCCATGGTCGGGTGAGGTACGCACTATGGGCAAACCGGCGGTATAGTTAATGCCCTGTGACATACTGAGTGCCTTGAAGGCAGCCAGACCCTGATCGTGATACATAGCCAGCGTAGCATCGAAATGCGTGTAAGCTCCACTGCCAAAGAAACCGTCGGCAGGATACGGACCGAAGCATCCTATACCCTCTTTCGTAAGCTCCTCTATCGTGGGGATAATCACCTCCTGCTCCTCCTTGCCTATCAACCCATCGTCACCGGCATGGGGGTTCAGAGCAAGAACGGCTATGCGTGGACCGGAGATCATGAAGTCACGCTTGAGCGACGCATTGAGAATGCGCACCTTCTCCTTGATAGCCTCCGGAGTGATAGCGTCCGCCACCTCACGGATGGGCTTATGGGTGGTCACGAGTGCCACACGCAAGGGTTGGATACCCTCGGCATTGTCGGCAGTCATGAGCATCATAAGAGCCTTGTTCCCCTCTCCCACCTTTGCCTCAATGTATTCGGTGTGACCGGGGAAGTGGAAGTCATCGCTCTGTATGGTCTTCTTGTTGATAGGAGCCGTAACCAGCACATCAATCTTGCCCTCGGAATAGTCGGCAAGGGCTCTCTCAAGCGATTTAAGTGCCGTGGCACCTGCCTCTGCCGAGGGTTGTCCGAACTCAATCTTCGCCTCCTCTTCATAGCAAGAGATGAGGTTGAGTTTGCTGTGCGATGCCTGTTCCGGTTCGCTTATGATGGTGAAGGGTGTCTCCAGTTCCATCGACTTGCTATGGTAGGCTGCCGCCTTGGGCGAACCGTACACGATAGGTGTACAGAGTTCCATCATCGCAGGATTGGCAAAGGTCTTGAATATGACCTCGTAACCCACGCCGTTCAAGTCGCCTTGGGTGATACCCACCTTTATCTTGTCTTTCTCCATATTCTAATAGATATATAGTTATTTCTTGTTCTTGTCATCTGCCTTCTTCTTGGGCAGCTCCAGGGTGTAGAGGGTTGCCTCCAGTCGGCGTATAAGTCCGCGCTTCATCTTCTCGGGGGCATACACAAAGCCCTCCACCACTACCACACGGTTGTTAACGGTGTCCACACGGGAGTGGCTCACGAAGGGACCGCCCATGCAGTCGTTCTCCATCTGCCACAGTCCACGCATCTCGCAGGCATACTGCTTCTGCACGGTAATAGGCTCTACGGTCACCGTTGCAGTATCGGTAGCCATGTACATATTGGGCATTTCACCGGGGATGTTGGCTTTCATAAAAGAGTCGCGCTTGGCTATCATACGGGTGCGCTCAAAGGCTTGAGGACCTTCGTAAGGATAGGAGTACATACAGATGTTGACGAGTGCCGTAGCGGTGGCGGAGCTGGACCAGAAGAAGTCCTTACCGCGCTTGGTGCTCATAATCTCGTCGGGTGCATAGAGGGTGCAATCGAACAGTTCATCGGCTAGTTCGCCCACCTTCTTACTGTATTTCTTGCGGAGTTGTGTAATCTGTCGGTTCATCTCGGCACTGTTGAAGAAGCGCAAGATGGCAGGACGATTGCGTTCCACAAAGCCGACAAACTCCTCGGCACTGGGCGATGTGATGACCATAATCATCTGATTCGTGGCATACTCATCGCGTACATATTTATATTTAGTGGTGGTGTAGACGGTCTTGTCTATGTCTACCACCACGATGTTACGAAAGATGTTAAGGATGTTGTTGAACCCCTTGGGATCTATGTGTGATATATGGAAGGAGTTCTCGGGTTGCGGCAGTCCGGGAATATCGGTTGCCAGCACATCGTAGATGGCTCTTCCGGCGGGTTGTTCCCATTGCCCCTCCGGTATCACCACCAGCACCTCGTAGGGACGTCCACTGGCAGCAGGCTTCATCATACCACCACCGTTATTGGAGTTGCAGGCACCCAGCAGGAGTACTGCCAAGAGGCATACGCCTTGTGCCATGCGTTGTATTTTTATTTTTAGAAATGCCATATTCATTCTTTATTTCGTTGTACCGAATTTAAGTTCCACTCCCTGCTGTTTGGCGGTGCTCAGGAGTCCGCACGCTGCCTTTATGTCTTCGCCTCTCGAAGCACGTATCGTAGTAAAGATGCCGTGCTTGGTGAGGTAGTCGCGAAAGGCGGTCATGGTGTCCTCGTCGGCTCCGTCCAGCGGTACTATGGGGATGCGGTGATAGCGTATCAGGTTAACACGGCAGTCCAGTCCGCGAAGCAGTTGTGCTACACGACGGGCATCTGCGGGGGTGTCGTTTACGCCTTTGAACACAATGTATTCAAACGAGAGACGACGCTGATGCGAGAAGTCGTAGCTACGCAGCAGTGTTACTATATCTTCTATGGGATAGGCTTTCTCTGCCGGCATGAGTTGCAGGCGTCCTTCATGGCTGGAGGCGTGCAAACTGATGGCTAGGTGACAGTCGGACTCGTCGAGGAAACGTTGGAGTCCTTTCTTGAGTCCTACACTGGAGAGAGTGATACGCTTGGGACTCCAGGCGTAGCACTGGGTATGGGTAAGTATGCCGATGGCTTTGAGTACCTCATCGACGTTATCGAGGGGTTCTCCTTGTCCCATGAAGACGATATTGGTGAGTTTTTCTCTTTCCGGAAGGGCGTATATCTGGTTGAGTATCTCCGTAGCAGAGAGGTGTCCGGAGAATCCTTGCTTACCGGTCATGCAGAAGAGGCAGTTCATCTTGCAGCCTACTTGTGACGATACGCAGAGAGTTGCTCGGTCTCCATCGGGGATATATACGGTTTCTATATAGGCACCTTCGGGGGTTTTATAAAGATATTTCTTGGTTCCGTCGGCACTGGCGGCACACTCTTCGGGTGCGTGTGCGCCTACCTCATATTGCTCCGCAAGTTTTGCGCGGTTTTGCAACGAGAGGTTGGTCATTTCGTCTATGCTGCGTACGTGCTTCACATAGAGCCATTGTGCTATCTGGCGTGCGGTGAACGGGGGCATCCCCAGTTGCGTCACTATGGTTTTCAGCTCTTCGGGCGTTTTGCCCAGTAGGGCGTGATGTTCTATATCCATTGCTTTTTTATCTCTTATGGGCGCAAAGATAGTAAAAAAGTGCCGTTGTGCCAAACAAAATCGGGAGTTTCACGCCTTTTTCGGAAAAATCGAACTAGATAAAATTACGAAAGACCATATAGTAACCGTCGCCTCGCAGGGTGATATTCTCTCCCAATGCTTCGTTGAGCGTTCCTTGCCAGAACATTTCAAAGGGATAGGCTTCCCAGCGTAATCCTTTGCTCGACAATTGCTTGCAATTGATGTTAAAGAGGCTGACTTGTTGTCCGCACCGGGTGACGAAAGTCTCCTCTCCTTTTCCCACGACAAAGTATCCGTGGTCGGTGATGAGGGTGGGCTGCACCCCCATCTCACGGGCATAATAGGTCATCAAGGAGATGTTGCCCAGGGTGTGGTCTTCTCTCTTACCCGTGGTACCTAGGTAGGCAATGCGGGGACCGCAACCGTGTTCCAGCAGATAACGTGTGGCTTTGGTCAGGTCGTTGTAGTCTTGCTCTGCCACAGGGTGAAAGCAGGCACCCAGACGAGCTTTATCTTCGCTCGTTAGGGAGTCGCCATCGCCCACCACGGCTTCTACGGAGGCGATGTCACCGTGCAGAGCATGGGCGGCTCCGTCGCAGCATACCAGTCGACTTGCTGTGGAGAGTATCGCCAGAGGGATTTCATGAGTAGGATAGTCTCCGTTTGCTAGAATCACAGCGTCGAAGGGGGCATCGATGCCCAGCATATTCATCTTTTTATCTTCCATCATTTCACTTGTTCCGTTTGCATCATTTTCATCCATTTACGCCAACCGGCTATGGCTATCACTACGTAGAGGGCATAGAGACCGGCCTTGAAGGGGATGCCTTTTATGATGTAGAGATAGGCGGCTATGGCGTCTACGATTATCCAGAACACCCATTGCTCCACATACTTGCGTGCCAGTGCCCAGAGTCCCACAAAGCCGAGGGCATTGGTGAAGGCGTCGAGTACGGGGACGGTGGAGTTGGTGTACTCTACCAGCACCCAATAGGTAGCACCCCAGGCGGCAAGGAAACCTGCCAACATGGGGGGATAGAGGCGTATGGGCATGTGCGATATGGCTATCTCTTTCTGTGTCTTCCTACTCTTGCCAAATCGCCACATCAGCCATCCGTACACGGCTGCCAGGGTGTAGTAGGCGGACATACCGGCATCTCCGTAAAGTCCGTATTTCCAATAGAGTATCACATCCAGTGCGGGCATTACGATGCCTACTAGCCACAGGGCTATATGCGCACGATACTCGAGCGCTATGTATAGCAGCCCGAGTATCGTTGTCACTAGGTCCAGCCCGTGAAGGCTGAACCATTCTATCATTGTATTAACCATTCTTGTTCTCTAGAAGTTGAAGGATACATGTGCCATCCAGTTGAAGGGTGCGGAGGGGGCAAAACCGGCTTCGTAGAGGTCGCCTACACAGTAGCCTTCCACCTTGCCGTCTTGGTTGAGCTGATAGCCCCAGGGTGCTGCCCATCCGTTGTTGTCGTACTTAGCGTTGAAGACGTTGTAGAGGGTGACACCTACGGTGGCAGACTTCATACCTACCTTGCGCAACCAACTGCCGCAACGTGCTTTGCTGTCGAAGGTGTATGCCAGGTTGATGTTGGTGGTGAAGAAGTCGTCGAGCATCATGCTTACTTCGCTCTCCTTGGTTCCGTCCTCATTGTAGTTTACATAGGCCTTGGTATTGGTGTTGGTCATGTATTGCTCGCCTACATACTGGCTCTGTACACTTGCCGTGAAACCGCCATAGGTAAAGGTGAAGATGTTATTGAAGATGGCATCCGGAGAGAAGGAGGTGTGAGTGGAGCCTAGGTTATAGAGTCCGTCGTTGTCCTCCACGTTGTCGAGCGTCACAGTCCAGTTCTTGTTACGGTTGCGTGAAAGGGTGAGGTTGGCATCCCAGCGGAACCACTTCACTGGCTTGTAGGCGGCTTCCAGTTCTATACCGGAACGGTAGCTGCTACCGCTGTTCTCGTTGCTGGCAATCATCTCACCTATCTCGTTCAGCTCGCCGGTGAGTACGTACTGGTGATTGTAGTACATATAGTAGAGGTTCACGCCTGCGCTAAAACGGGGTGACTCAAACTTATATCCCAATTCCACATCTTGCAATCGCTCGGCATTCAGGTGGTTCACGTAGTTGTCTTGATAGTCGTTGCGGGTTGGCTCCTTGTGTGAGAGGGCATAAGAGGCGTAAACACGCTGGTTCTTATCTATCTGGTAGTTCAAACCTGCTTTCGGGTTTACGAAGTCGAA
>CAYOKO010000123.1:0-5736 GCA_964404555.1 uncultured Bacteroidaceae bacterium
TGCTGCGGTGGAACTTAAAGAGCAAGGATATATTTAAGGATTACCGTGACTTGAATATAAAAAAAGCTGCATCCCCTTTGTGTTGGGGATGCAGCTTTTTTTCTAACCTAAATAATATTCAAAAGAATGTTATGCTGCTGCAGGAGCGGGCAGACCACCGGCAATAAGGATGGCTACCAACAGACCTAAGATTGCGTACAACTCCGGGAACACAGCCAATACCATGGTGGTACCGAATGCGTTGTGACCGCCACCTATGGCTGAGATACCGTTTGCACAAACCTTTGCTTGACGAATGGCTGAGAACAATGCTACCAAGCCTAATGCCAGACCGGCACCGAATACTGCGGCTGCCTGGAACATGGTTACGTTGGCTACCAAATAGGTCTTCAAAATGAAGAAGCCTACGAAACCGTACAGACCCTGTGATGAGGGCAGTGCAGCCAAACCGATGTATGAACCGCTGGCACCGGGATTCTTCTTATATGCACCAATCGCAGCATTACCACAGATTGTTACTCCGTATGCACTACCAATACCGGATAAACCCACTGCAAGGGCTACACCTAAATACGCTAAAATGATTTCCATAATCTTATTTACTTTTTAATTATTATTCTTTTTGTTTACTTGTTACTTTATAAATTAAGAGGCACGCTCTTTCACCTTGTGTAGATGGAAGGGGTTGTAGGCTTTGCCGCCTCCTTCGTAGTCGGCGTTCTTGAAGAACTCTACAAAGGTGAGTCGCATGGGGTGTACAAAGCTACTTATCATACACAGGGCAAAGTTGATGCCGTGACCGAACAACAGGATGAGGAGGAATACCAACTCGTGTACTACGGGTACTTGAGGACTCATATCCACTGCCAAACTGTTGAAGACGCTTCCCAGAACACCACCGGTGAGTCCCAGGGCGAAGAGACGGATGTATGAAAGTAGGTCGCCCAACAAACCGGTTGCCATATTGTAGGTGCTCCATACGCCGGAGGCGAGGTTGGAGAAGATGCCTAATACGGGTTTCTTGTAACTGTCCGGACTGTTGAAGAGGTAGATGCCTACGGCTGCTACTGCCAGGAGGGCATAGAAGATGTACAGCACTGCCGTGGGCCACTGGGCACCGCAGGCGGGTACTCCAAAGATGAGTACCAACAGGATGAGTGCTGCCACCCAGGAGAGCTTGCCTACGGCAAATTGCCATCCGTACAGACGGGCGGTCTTAATGCCGGAGAGTACCATACCCAACAATACTTGTACAAGACCTATGACGACGGAGATGACCATCATGGGGCTGTAGCCGAAGAGGGTGAAGTTGTTCTCGCTGATGAAGTAGTGCTTCACGGGTGCGAGTACTGCCCAGTCGCTTTGCGATAGGTCTATTCCAAAGAAGGAACCGGTCAACAAGCCGCATACTACCGTCATGCCTCCCAGGAAGAGTCCCAGACTGCCGTAGGCTTTCATGTCGCCTCCTTTCTTATATATAAAGAAGCTTGCCAACATGATGAGCAGACCATATCCTGCATCGCCCATACACAAGCCGAAGAAGAGCATGAAGAAGGGGGCAAAATAGACTGTAGGATCCAGGTCGCGGTACTTGGGCAGGGAGTACATACGCAGGATGGGTTCGAAGAGACGACTGTAGGCATTGTTGGTGATTTGAATGGGTACATCGTCGTCCGTAATCTCGGGAGATTCCATCTCGTAGTAGGCGTGGTGGTCTTTAAGGAATTGTTCAACTGAGTCTGCCTTTTCCTCTAGCACCCAACCGTTTATTAACTTCACATAATCCTGCGCTACACTCTCGGTGTTGAGCTTTACTTGTGTGAGGTCGGTTGCATTCTCGTAGGCTACCAGTGCTGCACGCAGGGAATCCTGCTCCTCGCCATAGAGGCGAAGCAATGCCTCGCGAACGCTCTTCACACTAGCCTCTTCCTTCCGGATTTCCGCCTCGTAGTGAGCCGGTCCGTAGGGGGTCAACGTAACTTCCTCGGCTTTTATGTCGGGACATTCCGTAGCCACTACCACGAAGTAGGTGCGCTTATTGAGTTCGCTCACCACCATGAGTGGGAGTTCTTCTTCCCATTCCTTGCGGAAACTGCCCGACTGGCAGGTGAAGTAATAAGGATGGTAGCCGGCAGCTTCCAACTTTTGGAAAGCGTTACGGTCGAACTCACCCCATGGCTCTGCCTTTGCCAAATCGCGTTTGAGCGATTCTACTGCCAGGAGATGTTTCTTCTCCTCTTCGAAGAGAGCGTCCACCTGTGCCGGTATCTCCCTACCACGCTCTACATCCGCCGGACGTGCCGTGTAGGTATTGGTGTCCTTCAAGCCGGCAACCAGGTTCTCGAGTTGTGCCAGGGTGCGGCGGCAGTGTTCTGCTTTGTCCATAGCCTCTTGCAGCTCGGGCGACATGGCTCCGTGTTGCAACTCGGCTACGTGCACCAAGCCCAACTCACGCAGGTCTTCCAAGAAGGAAGCATACTCGGCAGTTGACACGAGCATGGTGACTTTTTTCATTTTATCAATCATGCCTCAGCCTCCTTTCTTTTTTGCTGGAGTGACTTCAGAATCTTCTGTGATGACTTGGACAGGTTCTCCTCGTCCTCCATGAATCGTTTTATCTTACGTACGGCCTCCTCGTATCCCGGTATCTGCACTTTCTCAAAGAGGTTCACTTTCTGAGTGGTCTTCTTACGTGCATGTTCCAAGAGACCCAATTTGGCGAGTACGAACTCTCGTTCTATAGCCGTCTGTGCCAGTCCTTGCAGCACCCGAATACCGTCGAAATACCACTTGGGACTACTAAAGAGTCCAAAGGGTTTGGCATCCAGCTGTATGCTCTTGAGTATGGGTACTCGTACGCCGGCTATCTTCTTCACGTCCAGCTCTACGTTGCTGAGTGATACAAGAGAGGCGTCGAACTCTCCCCACAGGGCATACATGGATTCGTATCCTTGTATTCGGCTTTCGAGTTCCGCTTCGAGACGAGCAGCATCTTCCTTGCTTTTCTTCACCTCAAGTCGCAACGCCGTCTCCTTGCTCTTTATGATGGGCAGGGTACGTCTACGCAGCTTAAGTTGCTTTTCTATCTGCTGTAACGAGGTTTTATTATATTGAAACTTTATCGCCATATATTCATAAATAATGTGTCACGAGTACACCTTTACTTCCAGTATATATCGGTGAATTCCTTCTTGATGTTCACCTCTTCTTGTTTAAAGTACTTGCGGAACAGCTCCCAGGTTACGTCGAGCATCTCGGTGGTATCGAGGTTGACGTCGATTGCCAACACGCGGGTGGCGTACTCCTTGGCGAAGTCCAGACAACGATTGTCGTACTCGGTTAGGTCGAATCCGTTCTCGAGCTTGGTCTTGGCATTGGCTGCATCGGAGTACAAGCGGATGGCGGCGTTCATTACCTGTGAGTGATCCTTACGGGTCTTCTTTCCTGCTACAAGTTGCTTCAAGCGGGAGAGTGAACGGAATGGGTCTACTATGACCTTACCTATGTCGGAGTCGCGTCGCAGATAGAGCTGACCTTCGGTGATGTATCCGGTGTTATCGGGCACTGCGTGGGTGATATCACCACCGCTCAACGTGGTAACGGCGATAATGGTGATGGAACCGCCTCCGGCGCTCTCGGGGAACTGTACGGCTTTCTCGTATATCTTTGCCAAATCGGAGTAGAGGGAACCCGGCATGGAGTCCTTGGATGGAATCTGATCCATACGGTTGGACACAATGGAGAGGGAGTCGGCATAGGAGGTCATATCGGTCAGTAGTACCAATACTTTCTCGTGCTTCTCTACGGCAAAGTACTCGGCTGCGGTCAGTGCCATATCGGGAATCAGCAGTCGCTCTACGGCGGGATCCTCGGTGGTGTTCATGAACGCTACAATACGATCCAGCGTGCCGGCATTGGAGAAGGTGTTGCGGAAGAAGTAGTAGTCGTCGTTCGTCATACCCATACCTCCCAGGATAATCTTATCGGCTTTGGCGCGCAGGGCTACCATTGCCATTACCTCGTTGAAGGGTTGGTCGGGGTCGGCGAAGAACGGTATCTTCTGTCCGGAGACGAGGGTGTTGTTCAGGTCGATACCGGCAATACCGGTAGCAATCAGTTCGCTTGGTTGCTTACGGCGTACGGGATTCACGCTCGGTCCGCCTATCTCTACTTCCTTTCCTTCGATGGCGGGTCCGTCGTCGATGGGGTTACCGTAGGCATTGAAGAAACGTCCGGCTAGTTGGTCACTCACCTTCAAGGAAGGTGCTTTACCCAGGAACACTACCTCGGCATTGGTGGGGATACCGCCGGTACCTTCGAACACCTGGAGTGTTACTTCATCGCCCATGATACGTACTACCTGTGCCAACTTACCGTCTATGGTGGCCAATTCGTCGTAGCCTACGCCGGTAGCTTTGAGCGAACAGGTAGCTTTCGTTATCTGGTTGATCTTTGTATATATCTTTTGAAATGCTGTTGAAGCCATATTCTGTTACTTTTTTATTGGGTTCTTATGTCATGCTTTCTTGGTTTCGAGCATGTCTACCAATTGTTGTTTATAAGATGCATACTGCTCGGACTTGAATACGGAGTAGTTCATCTGCTTACCCACGTTGATGAGTTTCTTGAAGAAGCTTGATACTTCCTCGAAGTTGTCGAAGGCTACGGGGGTGGTGCAAACGAGTACCACGAGGTCGAGCAGCTCACGCTGACGGTCTATCGGGGTTACGGCATCTACTTCGTCGAAGGCGTCTTGTTGCAGTATCAGGTAGTCGATAAACTCGGATTTCCAGAAGGTTACGTGGTAGTCTACCGGTACTCCGTCATCGCCCAGGATGTTTATCTGCTCGGCTATCTCCTTACCGCGTTGCATGCGGGTCTTGAGGTCGTTAATCTTGCCTATCCACTCGCTGTCGATGCGCTTGGATATGTAGTCGGCAAACTCGGGATACTCCAGATATTTAGAATAGGAGTCGATGGGGTTCACTGCCGGATAACGTTTTTTATCGGCACGATCCTGCTCTAGTCCGTAGAAGCAACGTGCTACCTTCTTGGTGCCTTCGGTTACGGGTTCCTTGAGGTTACCTCCTGCCGGTGATACGGTGCCGAGGAAGGTGATGGAACCGACTTCGCCGTTGTTCAGGTAGACATATCCGGCGCGACCGTAGAAGTTGGATATCAAGGCGGACAAATCCATAGGGAAGGCGTCCTGACCCGGAAGTTCCTCCATACGGTTGGACATCTCACGGAGGGCTTGGGCCCAACGGGAGGTGGAGTCTGCCATCAACAATACGCGCAGTCCCATGGAGCGATAGTACTCTGCCATGGTCATGGCGGTGTAGACGGATGCCTCACGGGCTGCTACCGGCATATTGGAGGTGTTGGCTATGATGATGGTACGTTCCATCAACTTGCGTCCGGTGTGGGGGTCGATGAGTTCGGGGAACTCGGTGAAGATCTCCACTACCTCGTTGGCACGCTCTCCGCAGGCAGCTATGATTACGATATCGGCTTCGGCTTGCTTGGAGATGGCGTGCTGGAGCACGGTCTTACCGGTTCCGAACGGACCGGGAATGAAGCCGGTTCCTCCTTCTACTATCGGGTTCCAGGTGTCAATGGTACGTACACCGGTTTCCAACAGTTTGAAGGGACGGGGTTTCTGCTTGTAATTGGTCATGGCAAACTTAACAGGCCAGTGCTGTATCATGTTCACCTCTATCTCTTTGCCCTTCTCGT
>CAYOKO010000124.1:0-5683 GCA_964404555.1 uncultured Bacteroidaceae bacterium
GTGTACGCCAACACGTGGATTTTTCTCCCCCTGCGCAGTATCATCTTGTGCAGGGGGAGTTTTTGTAAAGATGAAAATCGAGGTAAAGGTAGGGAGAATAGGTATTTCTCTCGATAAAAGCCAAGAATAATTTGCAGAATCCTAAATCTCATTGTACCTTTGCAGCAGAAAACAAAAATACGGTACAATGAACGCAACACTTATCTTTAACGCCCTCCTCTCCATGCTAGGAGAGATGGCACCCTACATACTACTAGGATTTCTCTTTGCCGGCCTACTACACGCCTTTGTCAGTCCACGAATTATGACACGGCACCTTGCCGGCGGCGGATTCAAGGAATCCCTTAAAGCCGCACTCCTGGGCGTGCCCCTCCCCCTCTGCTCCTGCGGCGTACTACCCACCGCCATATCACTGCGACGCAGCGGAGCATCTACCGCCGCCACCACCTCCTTCCTCATAGCCACCCCCCAAACCGGCGTAGACAGCATAGCCGCCACCTACTCGCTCCTAGGAGTAGGATTCGCCATACTGCGACCCGTAGCTGCCCTACTCTCCGCCATACTTGGAGGCACCCTGATGGGCAAACTGACACACGATATACAACTATCGGATGAGGAATGCAACACACTCCCCACAGCCAAGCTGTCCCCCACTCTCGCCGGCAAAATAGTCGACGCACTGCGCTACGGCTTTGTAGACATGGTGAGCAGCGTGGGTAAATGGCTCGTGACAGGACTCGTGGTAGCAGCCCTCATCACCGTACTGGTACCCAACGACTTCTTTGTGCTCTTTGCCCAATACCCCCCGGTAGCCATGATTGCCGTAGTACTCATAGCCGTACCCATGTACGTATGCGCCACCGGATCCATCCCCATCGCACTATCCCTCATGATGAAAGGACTCACCCCCGGCGTTGCCTTCGTATTCCTGATGGCCGGTCCCGCCGTAAACTTTGCCTCCTACACGCTGCTGTCGCGCGCCATGGGTAAGCGCAATACCCTCATATATATACTCATCATCGCCCTCTCGGCCATAGGCATAGGACTGGTGGTGGACTACCTGCTACCCCTCTCCTGGTTCCTGCCCAAGATGATGACTAGCCATGCTTGCTGCGACCATCACACACTGTCGTGGTTCGAAACCACCTGCTCGGCCGTACTTGTAGCGTTACTTTTATATGCGCTCGTAATACGCAGATATACAGAAAAGAAAGCAACCTCAAATACAGCACACACCTACCGCATAGACGGTATGAGCTGTGTACACTGCAAGGCTCGCGTGGAGAAGGGGCTGGCAGAGCTGGAAGGCGTTAGCTCCGTGGTGGTAGACCTGGACAAAAAGGTAGCCTTCGTAGAGGGCAATGCCGGCGAGGATGCCATAAAGAAGAGAGTAAACGAACTGGGGTATGAATATGTTGGTTCGGAGTGATTATGAAAAAAAGTAGCGTTAAGGCACGTCTATGTCGAGAATTTTGTCTAATTTTGCATCATCATAACAAAACAAGCTAACAACGGCACGGCGAAAGTAGGTGTCGGAACATTAAGAATGATAGAAAAGCATATAGTGTTGGAGGAGATTGACCCGGTCATCTTTTACGGAGCGAACAATGTTCACATCCGCATGATAAAGGCACTCTACCCTAAACTGCGCATCGTGGCGCGAGGCAACGTCATTAAGGTTATTGGCGATGAGGAGGAGATGTGTGCCTTCGAGGAGAGCATACAGAAACTCGAAAAGCACTGCGTACAGTTTAACTCCTTGACAGAGGAGGATATCATAGATATCGTAAAGGGCGGACGCACCCACAAGAAGGAGGCGGAAGGGGTCATAGTGTACAGCGTGAACGGTAAACCCATCACCGCACGCAGCACCAACCAACAACGACTGGTGAAGGCCTACGAAACGAGCGATATGCTCTTTGCCATAGGTCCGGCAGGTAGCGGAAAGACCTATACAGCCATTGCACTGGCGGTGAGAGCACTCAAGAACAAGGAGATACGCAAGATTATACTGAGTCGTCCGGCAGTGGAAGCGGGTGAGAAACTGGGTTTCCTCCCCGGCGATATGAAGGAGAAGATAGACCCCTACTTGCAACCGCTATACGATGCGCTGGAGGATATGATTCCGGCAGCGAAACTCCAAGAATACATAGACCAAAAGGTGATACAGATAGCTCCGCTGGCTTTTATGCGTGGACGCACCCTGAACGATGCAGTGGTGATACTGGACGAGGCGCAGAACACCACAACGGCGCAGATAAAGATGTTCCTCACGCGTATGGGTATGAATACCAAGATGATTATCACGGGCGACGTAACGCAGATAGACCTGCCTACCTCTGCCCGGAGCGGACTGATAGAGGCTCTGCGCATCCTTAAGGGGGTGAAGGGCATCACCTTTATAGAGCTGGACAAGGGCGACATAGTACGCCACAAACTGGTGACACGCATTGTGGAGGCTTACGATGCCTACGATGCTAAGCGGCGCGAGGAAAAAGCGCAGCGAGAGAAGGAAGAAGAAAACATACAACGAATTAAAAATAAAGAGTTATGAAAGCTTTAACTAGAACCGACTTTAACTTTCCCGGTCAGGTAAGTGTGTATCACGGCAAAGTACGTGACGTGTATAACATAAACGACGATATCATGGTAATGGTGGCAACGGACCGCATCTCGGCATTCGACGTGGTGCTGCCCAAGGGTATCCCTTTCAAGGGTCAGGTGCTGAACCAGATTGCTGCGGGCTTCCTGGATGCTACGGCAGATATCGTTCCGAACTGGAAACTGGCTACTCCCGATCCTATGGTGACCGTGGGTTTGAAGTGCGAGGGCTTCCGCGTGGAGATGATTATCCGCGGCTACCTCACCGGTTCTGCATGGAGAGAGTATAAGAACGGTTGCCGTGAGCTGTGTGGCGTGAAACTGCCGGACGGTATGCGCGAGAACGAGAAGTTCCCTACTCCTATCATCACTCCTACGACGAAGGCCGAGGAGGGTCACGATGAGAATATCTCCAAGGAGGAGATTATCGCTCAGGGTATTGTGAGCAAAGAGGACTACGAGCAGATGGAGCAGTACACACAGGCTCTGTTTAAGCGTGGTAGCGAGATTGCTGCCAAGAAGGGTCTTATCTTGGTGGATACCAAGTATGAGTTCGGTAAGCGCGACGGCAAGGTGTACTTGATTGACGAGATTCACACGCCGGACTCTAGCCGCTACTTCTATGCCGAGGGCTACGAGGAGAAGTTTGCTAAGGGCGAGGCACAGAAGCAGTTGTCCAAGGAGTTCGTGCGCCAGTGGTTGATAGACCACAACTTCATGAACCAGCCGGGACAGGTGATGCCGGAGATTACCGATGCGTATGCCGAGAGCGTGAGCGATCGCTACATTGAACTCTATGAGCACATCGTGGGCGAGACCTTCAACAAGGCGGAGGAGACCGGCGATATTGCTGCTCGTATCGAGAAGAACGTAACGGAGTATCTCAAGGGTATTAAATAGATACGGAGAACGCGTGTACAAACAGGAGGAGATAACTCCGTACGGAGGAGACAGACGTAAGGGTGAGCAGGTGGAGGAGATGTTCGACACCATAGCGCACTCTTACGACTTGCTGAACCACTCTCTGTCGCTGGGCATAGACAAGCGTTGGCGACGGACGGCACTGGATCGTCTGCGTCCGTTTGCGCCGAAGAGGATTCTGGACATTGCTACCGGTACGGGCGATTTTGCCATTATGGCTGCCCGGCGTTTGCAGCCGGAGAGCATAACGGGTGCCGATATCTCGGAGGGTATGATGGCGATAGGTCGCGAGAAGGTGACAAAGGAGGGGTTGGCGGATGTCATTCATTTCCAGCGGGAAGACTGCACGAAGCTGTCCTTTGCGGAGAATACGTTCGATGCGGTGACGGTGGCGTATGGCATACGCAACTTCGAGGATTTGGATGCGGGTTTGCGGGAGATGCTGCGGGTGTTGAAGCCGGGTGGTCATCTGCTGATTATAGAGCTTAGTACGCCCCGTAAGTTCCCCATGAAGCAGCTCTTTGGCATCTACTCTCGTGTGGTGATGCCGGCACTGGGGTATCTCATCTCGCACGACCGGAGTGCCTATGTGTATCTGCCGGAGAGTATGCGGGCGTTTCCGCAGGGGGAGGTCATGGAGCAGATTCTGCGCAAGAATGGGTTCTCCGAGGTTTGTTTCAAGCGTTTTACAGGCGGTATCAGTACAATGTATATCGCTACTAAATAGAAGATAGATGGATAAATACGGTTTGATAGGCTATCCGTTGGGTCACTCCTTTTCTGCGGGGTACTTCAACAAGAAGTTCAAGGAGCAGCAGAGGGATGCGGTGTATTCCAACTATGAGATAGCGGATATCAAAGAGATAGAGCGGGTGCTGGCGGAGAATCCGGAGCTGAGGGGTCTGAATGTGACCATTCCGCACAAACAACACGTAATGCCCTACTTGGCGGAGATTTCTCCGGAGGCAAAGGCGATAGGTGCGGTGAACGTGGTGAAGGTGATGCGCCAACCGGATGGTACACCTCTGCTCAAGGGGTACAACAGTGATGTGATAGGTTTTATGCGTAGCATAGAACCGCTCTTGAAGCCCATCCACAAGAAGGCTTTAATCTTGGGTACGGGGGGTGCTTCCCTGGCGATAGACTACGGACTCAAGAAGTTGGGGCTGGAGACGCTGAAGGTGAGCCGACGTGCGCAGGAGGGTATGATTACCTATGCCGACATAACGGCGGAGACGCTCCGGGAGTATCCGGTGATAGTAAACTGCTCTCCCGTAGGTATGTATCCGCACGTGGACGAATGTCCGGAGTTGCCCTACGAGGCGATGAACGAGACGACGCTACTCTACGACTTGGTGTATAACCCCGAGGAGACGCTCTTCCTGAAGAAGGGCAGCGAACGGGGGGCTACCGTCAAGAACGGACTGGAGATGCTCATCCTGCAAGCTATTGCAAGTGAGGAGTTTTGGAATGAATAAAATCCCATAATCAAAAAAGATACAACGAATATGGATAATAAACAACGCTACATGATGCGCGGTGTATCCGCCATGAAGGAGGATGTACACAACGCCATCAAGAACATTGACAAGGGTATTTTTCCGCAGGCTTTCTGCAAGATCATCCCGGATATACTGGGGGGTGACCCGGAGTATTGCAACATAATGCATGCCGATGGTGCGGGTACTAAGTCGTCGCTAGCGTATATGTACTGGAAAGAGACGGGAGATCTCTCCGTATGGAGGGGTATTGCGCAGGATGCGCTGATTATGAACACGGACGATTTGTTGTGCGTGGGTGCAGTGGACAACATTCTGGTGTCTTCTACCATTGGTCGCAACAAGATGTTGATTCCGGGGGAGGTGATTAGTGCTATCATCAACGGTACGGATGAGCTCTTGGCGGAGATGCGCAAAATGGGTATCGGTATCTATGCTACGGGTGGCGAAACGGCCGACGTGGGCGACTTGGTGCGTACAATTATCGTGGATAGTACGGTGACGTGCCGTATGAAGCGTAGCGATGTCATTGATAATGCCAACATACGTCCGGGGGATGTGATTGTGGGGCTTAGCAGTTGCGGACAGGCTACGTACGAGAAGGAGTACAACGGTGGTATGGGTAGCAACGGTCTTACGAGTGCTCGCCACGATGTGTTTGC
>CAYOKO010000125.1:0-5651 GCA_964404555.1 uncultured Bacteroidaceae bacterium
ACGAGGATGGTTTGCTCGTGGGCTTCTCTTCCGGTGCAGCGGCTTTTGCTGCCAGCCAGTTGGCTCAGCGTCCGGAGTTGGCAGGTAAGAACATTGTTGTTCTTCTCCCGGATACGGGTGAGCGTTACCTCTCTACCGTTCTCTTCTCCGATCCTGAATAAGAAGATAGTTTATAAAATAGTTTGCGGCGTACAGCTCCCCGTGAGGAAGGCTGTACGCCGTTTTCCTTATTTTATCTGTTCCAGGTAGGCAACCGCCGCTTCGGCACAACGTTCTCCGTCGACACCCGCCGAAACGATACCTCCGGCATATCCGGCACCCTCGCCACAGGGGAACAATCCCGGAATCTCTATGTGCTGGAGCGTCTCTGCATTACGCACAATTCGTACCGGCGATGAGGTGCGCGTCTCCACACCAATCATCGTAGCCTCGTTTGTGAGGAAACCGTGTGCCGACTTGCCGAAGTTCAGGAACCCCTGGCGCAGTCTACTCGTAACAAACTGCGGCATCCAGAAATGCAACGGCGACGAAATCAGCCCCGGCTGATAGGAACTCGACGGAAGGTCGTAACTCAACCGTCTATTCACAAAGTCCGACATACGCTGCGCCGGAGCCGTCTGCTTGAAGTTGCCCTGTATCCAGCACTGCTTCTCCAGCACCTCCTGGAAGCGCAACAAGCACAAAGGGTCGGACGTATCCACACACTCCACCCCGTTTTCCGCCATGAAACTCTGCAATGAACTCTCCTGCAAATCCTCCGGATGCATCTCCACCACCATACCGCTGTTGCTCCACTT
This sequence comes from uncultured Bacteroidaceae bacterium, assembly GCA_964404555.1. Classification (GTDB taxonomy): domain Bacteria; phylum Bacteroidota; class Bacteroidia; order Bacteroidales; family Bacteroidaceae; genus CAZUTW01. The sequence continues at coordinate 798 of CAYOKO010000125.1, forward strand.
GCTACCACGGTTGCTCGGACTCATGCCGTTCACCACAATCTGCTCCGGACCGCTCGCCGCCGGCACCACAATGCCGCCCGGGCACATACAGAAGCTATACACACCACGGCCCTCCACCTGCGTTACAAAACTATACTCCGCCGCCGGCAGGTACTTGCCGCGTCCCTCACGATTGTGATACTGAATGCAATCTATGAGGTGTGCCGGATGCTCCAAACGAACCCCCACCGCAATACCCTTCGCCTCCACATGGATTTTCTTCTCCACCAGCATGCGGTAGACATCGCGCGCCGAGTGTCCCGTAGCCAGGATTACCGGCCCAAGGAACGTCTTACCGTTGTGCGTCTCTATACCCGTCACACAACCATTCTCCATAATCAACCGCTCCATGCGCGTTTCGAAATGCACCTCGCCACCACACTTCAAGATGGTATTGCGCATATTCTCAATCACCCGCGGAAGCTTATCGGTACCTATGTGCGGATGCGCATCCACCAGGATGGAGGTATCCGCCCCATGTTGGCAGAACACGTGTAGAATTTTGTCTCCGTTGCCACGCTTCTTACTGCGCGTATAGAGTTTGCCGTCGGAATACGCACCGGCACCTCCCTCGCCAAAGCTATAGTTGCTCTCGCCGTCCACCTTGTGTTCCCGGGAGATAGCCGCCAAGTCGCGCTTGCGGTCGTGAACATTCTTACCACGCTCCACCACCACCGGACGGTAACCCGCCTCTATCAGTCGCAGTGCCGCAAAGAGTCCACCCGGTCCTGCACCCACTACCACCACCTGCGGTTTGTCGTCCACCACGGGGTAGAAGGTTGTTTGGTACATATCGTCCTGCGGAAGTTCGTTGATGTACACCCGCACCTTTACGTTCATAAAGATGGTACGCTGACGAGCATCGATGCTACGCTTCAGTATACGCAATCCGTTGATAGTGCGTGGATTCACCCCCTTCTCCTTGGCTATGTACTGCTTCAGCTCCCTTTCGTCCGCCGCCACCTGCGGCAGCACTCTCAGTTGATATTCCTGTATCATTTGTCTGTTATCTTTTTACCCGTAAATCACCCGAACAACTCACGCAGCGCCTCCTCCACCTTGCGCACCGGCACCACCTCTATGTTGAAGTTTGCCGTGTTGAGGCCCTGCATATTGTTCTTGGGCACCAATATCCGTTTGAAACCCAGCTTTGCTGCTTCCGCTATGCGCTGCTCTATGCGTGCTACCGGACGAATCTCGCCACTCAGCCCCACCTCGCCGCACATACAGGTATCCGTTTCGATGCCCGTATCGATGTTGCTGCTTAGTATCGCCGCTATCACCGAGAGGTCTATGGCGGGGTCGGTCACCTTGATGCCGCCTGCTATGTTGAGGAAGACGTCCTTCTGTGCCAACTTAAAGCCGATGCGTTTCTCCAGCACCGCCAGCAACATATTGAGGCGTCGGAGGTCGAACCCCGTAGCCGACCGTTGCGGCATGCCATACGCTGCCGTTGACACCAGTGCCTGCGTCTCAATCAGGAAGGGGCGCACCCCCTCTATTGCCGACGCAATCGCCACGCCGCTTAGTCCCTCGTGCTCGTCTGTCAGGAGCAGTTCCGACGGGTTGTTCACCTGTCTAAGTCCATCCTGTCGCATCTCGTAGATACCTATCTCTGCCGTACTACCGAAGCGGTTCTTGATGCTTCGCAGTATGCGGTACATATAGTGTTGGTCGCCTTCGAACTGCAATACTGCATCCACGATATGCTCCAGAATCTTGGGTCCCGCAATGGTTCCCTCCTTATTAATATGACCTATGAGGATGATGGGGATGCCCGTCTCCTTGGCCATCTTGAGCAGCGATACGGCACACTCTCGCACCTGCGAAATGCTGCCCGGTGAGCTTTCCACAAAGTCGGTGTACACCGTCTGTATGGAGTCTACCACCAGCAGCTCCGGTTGTATCTCCCGCACATGGTCGAAGATCTGTTCCAGGTGTGTTTCGCACACCACCAGCAGCTCCGTATCGGCGTGTTCTATGCGGTCCGAGCGTAACTTTATTTGTCGTTCGCTCTCCTCGCCGCTTACATACAAGATGCGTTTCCCGGGCATACGCAACACCGTCTGTAGCAGTAGGGTAGACTTACCTATGCCCGGTTCTCCGCCCAGCAGCACCAGGGATCCCGGCACCATACCGCCACCGAGTACACGGTTCAGTTCGGCATCGTTCATGTCGATGCGTGGTTCCTGTTCGCTTTGTATCTCTCCGATGCGTGTGGGTTGGGTGGTTTTGCGTCCTGTGCTCTTCTGGAACGCTCCGCCGGATGAGTAGGAGAGGCTACTGCGTGGCTCCTTCTTTATGGTTATCTCCTTTATGGTGTTCCACTTGCCGCAAGCCGGGCACTTGCCTATCCACTTTGCGGAGTCGTATCCGCACTCGGTACAAACGTATGCTGTCTTATCCTTTGCCATAACTTAGAATTATGTTGCAAAGGTAGCTAAAAAGTTGAATCCGACAAAACTTTACGTACTCCGTTTAGCGTCGAAGCAGAAAATAACCGTTCCGTTCGTGGGTGTGTTTTCTGTTGGCGAATCCCGGTAGTACGCGGGCAAACTTATGGGAGGTGATGCCTGCCATCTGGGCGGGGTACTTTTCTTTAATGGCTGTGTACACGTCGATGGCGGGGAGGTGTTCTGCTCCTTCTGTGTGCTCGTCGGCCATGCGGAATACTTTGTGGAAGAGTTCCTCGATGGGGGTGGAGCGGTAGAATACAAGGTTGTTGGCTTGTACTTCGTCTTCCTCTTCGTCGCTGAACCAATAGCGTTCGCCGGCGAGGATTTCTTCCTTTAGCTGTGCGTAGAGCTGTTGGTATTCTATGGGGGTGTCGCAGTCTATGGCGTGGTCTAGTTCTATGCAGAGGAAGCGTCGGCTACCGGTGGCATCGGTGAGTAGGTCGCGGCGGTTGGATGTGCCTATAAATGAGGCTATTCGGTACTTGCTATCGCCATTCTTTTGGTAGGCTTTGCGTATGTTGAGGGCGGTCATTTGCATGATGTTTTTGAGTTGGGCGTTGCGGGTAGCGGGGATGCGATCGAACTCGTCTAGGTTGATGAGTCCGAACTCTGTGAGTTTCACTTCGCAGGTGGAGGGTTGTGCTACGTCGAAGCTGTCGGTGTAGTAGCGTTGCAGCTCTTCGGGCAGCAGCATACGGCAGAAGGTGGATTTGCCCCATCCTTGGTGTTCGCTGATGAGTATGGGTGCTACGCTGTTGGCGCGTACATTGCAGCTGCCGTGTGTTTTGCGGGCGTGTCCCATCCATTGTGCGGTGACGCCTAGCATCCAGCGGTGGAAGCCTCGTACCCAGGCGCTGTTGGTGGAGATGCGTTCGGCGAGGTCGGTTACGCGGTCTTTGCCGTCCCATTTGGGGAGTTGTTCGAAGTACTGGAAGAAGGGGTGGTAGGCGGGTACTTTATTGGATTCCATATAGTTCTCTACGTCTACTTTCCAGAGGTTGATGTCGTCGCACATGGCGTCTTGTGCTATGGAGCAGGTGTCGTAGTTGGATACTACGTGGTACACTTGCTCGCTTTCTACTTCGCGCCGTTCGGCTATTTCGGTGCATCCGGTGAGGAGGTTGAGTCGGAGTGCATAGCGCATACGTATCCAGGCGTCGAATCGCTGGAAGTTGCTTTTGAAGGTGCGGTTGTTGCCTTTGGCGGTTTGTGGCTTTTCGGTTGTTGCGGTTGTTGCCGGGGTTTCGGTGATTGCCGGTGCGGGGGTGTTGTTGCCGAAGACTACCTTGTTTATGGTTTGCATAATGGTGGTGAGTTGTTCGGGTTGGAGGGTTATGCCGTTCATGCCTGCGGCGTAGGAGAGGGCGAAGGCGAGGTTGCGGTTTATGTGCTCTACTCGCATGGTTTCGTTGCTTCCTTGGGCGGGGGCTGCGTACATGCTCATTTCGTTTACAGCGTAGTTGGGCTGTCTTTTCTTTGAAAATAGTTTTAAAAATTTCATAATCTTTTAATGAGGTTAATGATATTGTTTCTTTGTTTGGGGGTGCAAAGATACAACATTTTTAAGCCGAAAACAAGCGTTTTTCGTTCGTGGCTGAAAAAAGTTTGTAAGGTGTTGTGAATGAAATAGTTCACTTTGAAACAGTTGTAATGTGCAACTATTTTTGGGGGGTGGGTTTTCGTTGTTCCTTAATTGGAGGTGTGCTGTACCTTATTATAAAATAAAAAGCCTTGGAGTTTCCATGGTTTTATTTGAGAATGCGAATGGCTTATTTCTTGGGTGGAAATGGGTTGTTTCTTGCTTTTATTTGCCTGCAATCGGGGGTGTAAACGGTATGATTTTGCCTCGAGTTCTACCGTAATCGGGGTGCTAACTCAGTAAGAAAAATTTTTTTCTCAGTATAATTCTTCTCGGGGCTTCGCTTTTGTTCATATTTTTCGTGGTAATGGGTGGGTTTCTTCCTTTCACGGGGGGGTGAAGGGTGTGGGGGGTGATGAAAGTTGTTCCTTTCACGGGGTGTTTCATGTGGTTGATTGTTAGGTGGATGTGGGTGAAGCTTGTTTTCGGGGTTGTTTTCTTTCTTCTTGTATGTGAGTTTTGGCGGATTCCTTTCAATCTTTCGCAAATCTTTCAAATGTGTTGAGAATGATTGGGTTGTGTGGGTTTGGAGTGCTTCGGTGTTCTTTCAGGGGGTGTTTGTAAAGGAATTTACTTTGTTTTGATTTGATTGCTGCGGGGGTGAGGTTGTATGGGAGGAGTGGTATTTCCGGGAACCTACGCTGCGGAGCGGTCTTTATTCGGTCGGGTTCGGGAGTTCGGGAACGCGCTTCGCTTGAACGGCCCTCACTCTTTTCCTCA
>CAYOKO010000126.1:0-5638 GCA_964404555.1 uncultured Bacteroidaceae bacterium
GTCCCTGGTCGTGGGTACGGAAGTCCATCTGATAGGTCTTGCGGTCGCCGAAGGATGGGGTGGAATCGGCTGCATCGCGGAAGGGACCGTAGAAGGCCGATGCATACTTAGCGGAGTATGCCAATACCTTGCAACCGCTGTTGGGTGCTCCCTCCCGGATGCGTCGTTTTATGGCTTCTACCTGTCCGTCCATCATGGCAGACGGTGCTACCATATCGGCTCCGGCGAGTGCGTGGGAGAGGGCTTCTTCGGCTAGAAGTTCCAGGGTGGAGTCGTTCTCTACGTCGCAGTTGCAGAGCAGTCCGCAGTGTCCGTGGCTGGTGTACTCGCACAAGCAGATGTCGGTGATGACAAAGAGTTGCGGGTAGGCAGCCTTGATGGCGCGAACGGCACGAGAGATGAGGGGGTCGCCGGTATAGGCGGCGCTACCGCGTTCGTCTTTCTGTTCGTTAGGGATGACACCAAACAGAAGTATCTTGCCTATGCCGAGCGGGATAATCTCCTTGATGTCGGCGAGTAGGGTGTCTATGGAGAAGCGGTGTATGCCGGGCATGGAGGGAATCTCTTCCTTAACGCCGGTACCTTCTACCACAAAGTAGGGGTAGATGAAGTCTTGTGCGCTCAACCATACATCGGCGTAGCGGTCGCGGGTTTCTTGGTTTATTCGTAAAGTTCTAAAACGTTTCATTATTCGTTATGTTTTTTGTTTGTTATTATCGTTATTTATGTTCCGGAGGACGTGCCCCCACGGTGATGGTTTATGTCGTGGGGGATTCTTTCGAGGCTGAATTCTTCGAAGAGGACTTTCGTCTTGATGAACTTCTTCTCTTCTTTACGGAATCAACCTTCTTTCCTGTTTCTCCTTTTTTATCGGAGGTGTCCTTTTTATCGGAACTGTCTTTTTTAGTAGAGGAATCCTTTTTATCGGAGGAATCCTTTTTAGCAGGTGTACTCTTTTTAGCGGAGTGTGCCTTCTTACCGGAAGTTTTCTTCTTGGCAGAAGTTGTTTTTTTAGAAGACGTCTCCTGCGTCACAGGACTTTCATTTACGACCTCCTCTTTTACGACCTCCTCTTTCACGGAAGCCTCTTCCGTTTTCGGAGTATTCTTTTTCTTGCGCACCACCTTTCTGCGCTTGCCCTTTCCGTTTGGTTCCTCACTGTGAACCACCTCCAATATAGGCTGCAACTTTTGTGTCGGCTCCGGTGTAGACGGCTGTTGGGCAGCCCCCCGCAGTTCCGCCTGTTTTGTCTCCAGATGCTGTTGCGTCACCTGTCCACGCGTCAGATAAGTAATGCCCTCCGGCAATGCTCCGTAGAGTTCCACGAAACGATCAATGGTTGACGGCGAAGTAAACACCACCTGCTTGATATGTTGCAACGGAATACGCTTGGGAGACTCCGGCGGAAGATTGAGATACGCCGTAACACACGTCACACGGAATCCCAACTTCTCCAGTCCCTCCGGAATAATAGGTAGAGCCAGATTGGAGCGAGGTATCAGTACGGCACCCTTCTTACGGCGACGAGCAAACCAGTCAATCACTCCATAAGAATCATCCTTCTCCACCTGCGTAAAGCGACGAACACCGCACGCCTTCAGCGCAGCCGATGTAGTCTCCCCGATGCTCACTACCGAGATGCGCCCCAACCTCTTGGGATTCACCGTGTGGAACCAATGCTCCACCCCGTACCTACTCGTAAACAACAGGAAATCGTACTCCTTAATATTCTCGGCACAACGCATCAGCTCCGCCGTATCCTCCACCGGAGCTATACGAATGAGCGGCAAGTGAATATACTCCGCATTCGGATTCACACAACCCGTGTACAACGTCTGCTTGATATCCTCCGACGCATGGTCATAGAGATGCGCCACCGTACCCACCAATGAAATCAGCGGAGTAGGGTAGCGGTTGTGCTCCCGGCTCAAACGTCCCAATGTGGTCTTCCACACCCGTCGATCCGGCAGCGACACATTGTGTACCAAAGCCACCGGCGTAGACTCCGCCCAGCCCTTCTCGATGAGAGCCCCCGAGATACGTTCCATCTGGTCCGCCCCCATATAGTACACCAACGTCTCCGCATCCGGCGTAATAGGTTCCGCCGCATGACCGTTCACAAACGCCACACTCGACGCAAAATCCCGGTGTGTAAGACTCACCTTCAAGTCGGCAGCCATAGCCGCCGCCGTCGTAACCCCCGGAATCACCTCCACATCGACCAACAGTCGCTGCAGATATTCTATCTCCTCTCCCGCATGCGCAAACATCATAGGGTCACCCCCCTTGAGGCGAACCACCTGTTTACCCTCGCGAGCCGCCTTGAGCATCAGTCGGTTTATTTCATTCTGCTCCTTGTGGTGAGCACCACTCCGTTTGCCCACATACACCTTCTCTGCGTTCAACTCCTGCAAGAAACCCTTGGACGTGAGATCATCGTAGAAGATGACGTCCGCCCGCTGGATAGCCTTCAGTGCCTTGATGGTAAGTAACTCCGGATCGCCCGGACCAAAACCCGCCAACGTCACCTTACCCTGCAGGTGCATGATGTCGAACTTCTCAAAAAGCGGTGGCAAATCCTCGCGGTCGGCACGAGCCGTAATAGCCAAGTACCCCTGCAACGGATGGGTGTCAAACGGCAGTACCTCGGCAATCTCGTCCCTGAGTCCCAATCGGTTCAGCGCACACGTTGCCACAATCACCGCATCGTAATCCCCCCGACGCACCTGCTCGATACGCTCCTCAATGCATCCGCGGATACCCTTCACCACCAAGTCGGGGCGCAACTGTTCCAGCTCCCGCTTGCGGAGCGGCGAACTTGTGCCCACCACGCTCCCCGCCGGCAACTCCTCCAATCGCAAGTGGTTGTTGCTCACCAGCGAATCGGTCGTGTCGCTCGCAGCCAACAGCGCAATCACCTTGAGTCCCGCCGGCAGCGGATAAGGAAGATCCTTTGCCGAATGAACCGCTATGTCCGCCTTCTCACCCAGTAACGCCTCGTCCAACTCACGCGTAAAGATATCGCTTGGCGCCTCGCCCGTAAGCAAAGATATGTTCTTACGTTTATCGCCAAACGATGGCAAATATTTCACCTCCCCCTTTACATCCGGGTAGTGCGATAATGCCTCTTGCACCTGGATTTTAGACAAACGACTATCTCGTGCAATGACACGTACTTTTGTCTTCTTTTTCTTCATTTAGCCTACAAATCTTTTTCTGCGTTCCAACTCCTGCATCAAGTGAACAATCTCCTCTTCGATAATCTCCTCGGCACGCTTCACCTCCTGTTGACGCACCTCCAGATTGCCACGCACCCGTTGTTCCACATCGGCAATGTTGAACAACTGCACGCCCGGCAACTCTCCCAGAGCCGCATCGATGTCGCGCGGGAAAGCCAGGTCTATCGCCACCAGACGCTTTCCCTCCGGAACATCCCCCTTATATATAATAAGGTGTGGAGCCGATGTAGCACTTATCACCACATCACTCTCCGCCAGGAAGGTCTGCTTCTCCTCCAGCGAATACACCCCGATGCCCATAGGCGCCGCCAGTGCCTCCGCCTTCTCTCTACTACGATTCGCCAGGAAAAGCAATCCCGCCCCCTTGTTCTGCAAGAACTTCAGGATATCCGTGGTAAGTTTGTTCACCCCAATCAGAGTGATACGCGTATGTTTCCAATCCGTATGCAACGCATCCAGAATCTCCAGTGCCGCCAGTGAGTGTGACACCGCACCGTGTGAAATCTCCGTGGTGTGGCGCACCCGTTTACCCACCTGCAGTGCCCACTGGAACATCTTGTGCATCTCTGCCGACAGCGGGCGCAACTCCTTGGCCGAGTAATACGCCTCCTTCACCTGTCCCTGCACCGCCTGTTCACCCGTGATGGCAGATTCCAGTCCCGTTACTACGCGAAAGAGATGTCGCGCCGTTTCCGGTGCAACATCTCCTGTCCCAAAATATAGTTCTTTTCGATTGCATGTCTGCAAAAACACGTAGGGCACTCCCGGTGCAATACCCGTTTGTTGCAGTAGATGCTTCTCCGTGAGTAAGCCGAACTGCGCCTCTTGCGCTTCTATATCGGCAGGTTCCGAAGAGCGTCCTACACGGTCAATCGATACATATTCTATCATTTTCTATACCCTCCTTGATTTTGTTACGCACTCGTATACTGCGTTTTACATCCTTTCCGTCACTGGCTACAGCCACCGTAAGGTTACCCTCCCGGTAGATGGCAGGCGATATAAAGTCGCACGCCTCCGGGTCGTCGCAGACGCTGGTGAGGATGTGTTGCTTGTGCGCCAGTTCCCGTATCTCGTGGTTGAGTGTGTGGTTGCCCGTGCAGACAAAGAGCAGCGATACCCCCTCCAGGTCGGCAGCCTCGAACGACTTTTCGACAATTCGGAAGGGGAGTGTACGCATCTCCTCCGTCACCCAGGGAGCAATCACCGTGGCATTATCCGTAAAGCGACTCAGTATTTGAGCCTTGTGTGTAGCCACCTTGCCTCCTCCCACAATCAGGATATGCGCATCCTTGATACGAATGCAAATCGGTAGGAAATCCATTATTTCTTCTTAATCAATACTCGCCAATAGCCGCCCAGATTGTCGGTTGCCAGTACCTCGTGACCTTCGCCACGTACACTGCCCGGCACGTTGTTGATGGGTTGACCGTCGTCCAGGAGAATCTCCAGCAACTGTCCGGACTGCATGGAAGCCAACTCAATCTTGGTCTTCACAAAGTTCATGGGGCAAGCCACACCACGCAGGTCTTTCTTGCGAGCAATCTCGTCTGCCGCAGCCTCTGCTTTGGGTGCCTCTTCGGTCTTGGGAGCTTCTGTCGCCTTGGGAGCCTCCGCCTGTTTGGCAGCCGCTACCGCAGCCTCTATCTCCGGCGTAACCTTGAACTGCAAGGAGTCATCCATGTTCTCGTACAGCAGGTTCATGAGGTCGGCCAACTGCAACACCTCCTTCTTATAAGGAGACAGAGCCGCACCGCTACGACGTGCCTCAATCAGCGGTTTATAGGACGCCGGGACGATGTCCGCATCTATGAACAACTGTATGAAACCGTTGTACACCTCATCGTCGGTACGAGGATCCAACCCACGCGTAACCAGTAACATACGAGCCTCGGAAAAGACAATGTCCTGAAGAATCTTCTCAACCTCTGCACCCGGTTCCTCCAGTTGCTTGCGCTTCTCGGCAATGGTATCCTTATCCAACTCAATGATGTCGAACAAGCCCGCAGAGCACTCAGCCTGTGAACTCTTGGTGAGCGTGAACTTCTCGTCGGAATCCCAATCGAAGAACAAGTCGGGTTCCTGCTCGTAGGGAGCCACCTGCTGGAACTTCTGTATCAGTTCCGTAGCCACCTCTTTACCACGCTTCACCACATACTCGTAGTAGTCGGCATAGTTGGGCTGTTGTGCTATGACATCCTCCAGATACTCTTGGATGAACGCCGCAATCTTCTTAGCCGGAATGTACCCGATGGAAGAAGACAACTGTTGACGACCCTCGCACGGCACCCACACGGTATATGCCGGATAGGGGTGGTCACCCGCTCTGCCGATACGTCCGCTAAAGCCCAAGTCCGACCACGTATTCTGAGCACACGTATTGGTACATCCGTTCATCT
>CAYOKO010000127.1:0-5622 GCA_964404555.1 uncultured Bacteroidaceae bacterium
TCCTCGGGGATGCCCAGCATCTTACGTGCGCCGGGCACATCCCGGATGACGCTGGCCGAGTAACTCCCAACTATTTTTGTGGATTTTACAATTTTTGACTCGCTGAACTGCGAAAAATAGACTAACTTTGCACTCCGAATGAATAGATGAATATTAAAAACAAATGAATATAGAACTAGACGTACACACACATACCGTGGCAAGTGGTCACGCATTTAGCTCCCTGCAAGAGATGGTTCGTGCGGCTGCCGACAAAGGGCTGAAGTTGCTGGGAATTACCGAACATACTCCGGGCATACCGGGCACGTGCGACCCTATTTATTTCCGTAACCTCCATGTGGTACCTCGCAGGATGTATGGCATAGAGCTGATGCTCGGTGCCGAGATTAATATTCTGGATACCCGTGGTACGCTCGACTTGGAGACCGATATGATGCGCCGACTGGACTTACGTATTGCCGGCATTCATTCGCTTTGTTATACTCCGGGTACCATAGATGAGAATACTGCCGGCATGGTGACGGCTATCAGCAATCCTTGGGTACACATCATAAGCCATCCCGGTGACGGAACGGCTAAGATGTATATGGAGCCGCTGGTGCTTGCTGCCAAGGAGCATCACACGTTGCTCGAGATAAACAATAGTTCGCTCAAGCCGCTGCGCGAGAAGGTGGATGCTCGTGCCAATAATCTGGAGCTGCTCCGACTGAGCAAACAGTATGGTGTGCCTGTCATCCTGGGTAGTGATGCTCACATATCGTTTGATATCGCCGAGTATGGATATTTGTACGAATTACTGCAACTTACGGAGTTTCCCGAGGAGCTTATCATGAACACAAGTGTGGAGAAATTCAAGCAGTATCTTGGCATCGAACTTTAATACTCTATTTTATCCTTTTTCTCACCCCAAGCCTTGAAGGCTTCTTTTGCTTCTCGGTTCAGTGCGTTCTCCATGGGGAGGTGACGCTGTGAGTAAGGACGAGAGAGTTCTTCGTAGATGAAGGAGTCGTCGAAACCGGCATCGGCAGCGTCTTGCTTGGTGCCGGCGTAGTAGACTTTCTTGAGGTGTGCCCAGTAGATGGCGCCCAGACACATGGGACAGGGTTCGCAGGAGGTGTATATCTCGCAGTCGCTCAGGTCGAAACGCTTCAACTTGGCACTTGCTTCACGTATGGCACACACCTCGGCATGGGCGGTGGGGTCGCAGCGGTCGGTCACACGGTTTACGCCGGTGGCTATTACTTCATCGTCTCGCACTATGATGGCACCAAAGGGGCCACCTCCGTTCTTTACGTTGCTTACGGACAACTCTATGGCCCGTTTCATCCATTTCTCATTCATAGTTGTTTCCTTTTTTATTATTCATGATGATAAGGTTCGTTGTTGAGGATGGTCATCGCTCGGTAGATTTGCTCGGTGAAGATGAGTCGTATCATCTGGTGGGAGAAGGTCATCTTGCTGAGTGAAATCTTTTCCCGGGCTACGTCGTATATGCGTTGTGAGAATCCGTAGGGACCTCCCACAATGAAGACGAGACGCTTGGGTGACATACTCATTTTTTGTTGTATCCAGCCAGCAAAATCCAGACTGCGAAATTCCTTTCCGTGTTCGTCCAGGAGCACCACATGGTCGCCGGGTTGGAGGGCTTTCAGGAGAGCATCGGCTTCCTTTTCTTTTTGCACTTTCTCGGTCATACTCTTGGTGTTACGGAGTTCGGGGATGACTTCCATCTCGAAGGGCATATAGTGCTTTATGCGCTTTATGTACTCCTCTATGCCGGCGGTGAAGTGAGGGTCTACCGTGCGTCCTACAACTAAAAATATACTTTTCATTGTTCGCTATACTTTACTGTGAGGGCAAAGGTCGACTTTTTTTCTGAATTTACAAAATAAAACTTCCATTATTTTATCCCGGAAAGAGGAGTTGGCGGTCTTTCTCTATGGCTTCTTCTGCCCAGTCCTCGGGGATGAACTTCCATTCATTACGACATACGGGGAGAATTTCGCCCTTCTCACGGATGTACTGCAACAGATAGTGGCGCATATCCTTGGCTGTGGCACCCACCATGCGGTGAGCCAGTTCGTGATGCGGAATGCCGGCACCCTTTATCATAAGTTCACCGCCGCCGTTGCTGCGATAGCTGCTTGTCACCACCACATATTCACGGTCGAGCCGGAAGGGGGTTCCATCTCCCATGGAGAGGATGTTAATCTTCTCTCCCGTAGGTTTCGATACATCCACCGTGTAACGTATGCCGGCTGCCGAATCGTAGTTGTAAAAGAGGTTGGCTAGCGATGGACGGGCATTCTGCAATGTGTCCGGAATGAAACGGATGATGTGGTCTTCGTGGGTGGACATCTGTGCGGTCCATAGGTCGTAACTCATCTCCAAGTAGTCCTTTATCTCACGCCCCGTCATACGGAGTTTGTACAGCGGATTTTCGTATCGGTAGAGCTTGAACAGGTCGGACGCATGGAGGGCTCCTTCGTGCAACGAATCGTCGAAGGAAAGGGGGGCGGCAAAGGAGACATCGGCTTGCGAAATCTCCAGTTGCAACGTGTGGATGAAGTCTATGTAGGTGGAGGGACCAAAGAAGGCATCGCGTGAACGCATGGGGCGCAGTAGGGTACCTACTTGCTGCATCACAAAGGAGTCTACGGCGTGGAAGGCTTCTTGGTATTTTATGCCGAAACGATCTTCGGGGTCAAACATATCTGTCATGTCGGAGATGCGGGCAAGGATGTTTATGCGGCTCACCTCCGGACGGTTATCAGCTAACTCCTCGGGAGACTTATTGCGGGTGTACACCTCCACGTGTGCCTCGGCTATGCAGCGTGCTTTGTCGCTGGGATTGAGGCATACCACCTCTTTTCCCTCCTTATTTATAATACGCTCGCAGCGGCGCATGTGGTCGTGTCCGTAGATTACGACATGGAATCCGGGGACTTCGGTTACTACCTGTAGGGTGGCGTTTTCCTTTAGGTCGCCGGCTTCAATGCCTCCTTCCTTGCCGGAGTGGAAGAGTCCTATGACGAGGTGGGGTTGTTCGCGTTCCTGTATGATGGGCATCCACTTACGTGCCGAGGTGAGCATATCTTCGAAGCGTATGCCTTCCCACAGCGGACGGGGGAGCCAGTAGGGGACGCAGGGGGTGGTAAGCCCCAGTATAACAACCTTTAAGCCGTTGCGCACCATGGATACGTAGGGCTGGAAATAGGGTTCGCCCGTGGTGGTGTCTATGGCGTTGGCTGCGAGAATGGGGAAACGGCACTGCGCACGCCAGCGGTCGTACACTTCGTGTCCGGTCTCTAGGTCGTGATTGCCTATGGTCATGGCGTCGTAACCTATCTCGTTGTATATGTCTGCCAGGAGATGGGGAGACTCGGTGTCTACGAAGTTGTAGTAATAGGGTACGGGTTGTCCTTGCAGCAGGTCGCCGCAGTCCACTACAATGAGGTCATCCTTATAGCGCCTGCGTACACGTGCTACCTTGGCTGCTACAGCCGATAAACTACCCTGTACGGGGGTTCTGTTGACAAAGTCGTACGGAAAGCAGGAGCCATGTACGTCTCCGGTTCCGATTATCTTTAAAATGTGCTTCATGGCACAAAATTAGTACTTTTTTAACGAAAAACAAATGGCTATGGCATTAAACTTGTTGTTTTATAAGAAAAAAAGTACGATTATGGCATTTATCGATTATTACAAGATTATGGGAGTGGCAAAAGACACCCCGCAGGAGAAGATTAAGGATGCGTACAAGAAGCGTGTAAAACAGTTCCATCCGGACTTGCACCCGGACGATCCTAAGGCTCAGTACAAGTTCCAGGCGTTGCAGGAGGCGAACACGGTGTTGAGTGATCCGGAGAAGCGTAAACTGTACGATCAGTATGGTGAGCGCTGGAAGGAGGCGGAGCAGATGCAGCAGCAGGGAGGTGGCTTCCATCAGGATTACGGTGGGGGTGGCTTCGACTTTTCTCAGTTTGAGGGAATGGGTGGCGGAGGTGGCTTCTCCGACTTCTTTAAGCAGATGTTTGGCGGCGGTGGCTTTGCGGGTGGTGCCGGCTTTAACGGTGCCGGCTTTGCTCGTGGTGCTGCGGGACAGGGTGGCTGTAGTGGACATGGGTGTCACTCGAAGGAACCTGAGGTTACGAACTCGCAGATTACCATTGGGCTTACGCTTGCGCTCTTGGGTGGCGAGATTAACCTGAAGTTGTCCGGGGGTACGGTGCGCCTGAAGATTAAGCCGGGTACGCAACCGGGTACGAAGATGCGTCTCCCCGGGAAGGGTAGTAAGCGTGCGGACGGTACGGCGAAGGATCTTATTCTTACCATCAATGTGAAGTTGCCGACTAGCCTCAACGAGGAACAGCAGAAGCGTGTGCGTGAGCTTAATTTGTAAAGTGGATATGTATGAAATATTCCTCTTTCTGTAAAAAACATCCTTGTTATGGCTCGTAAGTCGGAAAATATGTCTATATTTGCAGGGTAAAAGCAATAAAACAGAATTATTACAACTAAACAGTATGTTTTTGAATAACAATAGCTCGTGCAGAGCGCTCTTTTTGGCAGTAGCCTTGTTGGTGTGTGGAAACGCCTTGGCACAGGGTGACTTTGGTGGTCCCGGTGGCAATGGTCGCGGTGGCGGTAAGGGTCCGGGCGATGGTAAGGGTCCCGGAAAACCGGGCAAGGAGATGTCGGCACCGGACAAGAGCTTAAAACTTTCTCAAGAGGTTGAGAAAGAGCGTGCCACCATTTACTGCTTTGGCTTTGCCGGTTCCTTCAAGGATTCTATCTCTTACATGACCGACATACAGAAAATGGATAGCGTGGAGCTTAGCAAGAAGAACCAATTCATCATAGCTCGTGAGTCCTATAGCAGTCAGCTGTCGCAGTATTTCAAGGAGAAGGGGAACAACAGTATGGTGTGTGCTTTCTTCTACGATACTAAGAAGAGCAAGGTGGAGAAGAAGTATGCCAAGCTTCGTAAACGCTACGGTAAGGCTAAGGACGTGCTGCTGCGCTTTGTGCCTGCCAACGAGTTTAAGTACGAACGTGTGGAGGTTGCGGTGTTTGAATAACGGCAATTTTAATCGAGAAAAGTATATATGAAACGAACGAATAAAATGGCTGCGATGCTGGTCGTGGCTGCAACGTTGGCGGGTGGCTTTGCTTCCTGCAGCGATGATAACGATGCCGGTACGGATCCTGTGGTCGACGGTATTACGCTTTATTATCACGATGCTATCTTGAATACTCCCGTGAAGCCGGGGGATACGTTGGTGGCTAAGTTGAACATCGTACAAACGGGCGATATCTACATAGGTCAGGGCAACGGCGGTACGGTGAAGTGGACGGTTTCCTATCCGGGAGATACAACGGTTGTAAGGGATTGCTCTTATGATAAAATAGGGATTGCGACCTTCAATAGTCCTCGTATAGCAACGGATACCATTTACGTACAAAGCATCTCGGGGGCTAGCAAAACGGCTCAGGTGACCTTCTCCATGAAGTATTCTTACAAGACACCGAATGCCAACGGACAACTCTATGGTAACCTTTCACAGAGTACCTCCTTCACCGTGGTGAATCCGGACTATGTAGAGGAAGAGGATTAAAGAA
>CAYOKO010000128.1:0-5545 GCA_964404555.1 uncultured Bacteroidaceae bacterium
CCTCAACCTACTACGGAGGAAACCGTACCGGAAGAGGTGTAATAGAAACATATCATATAAAAAACGGTCGCATACACTGTGTATGCGACCGTTTTTTATATCTGTTATCTTCCCGTATTACACGGCCTTTCTTTCGCGGACATCCATACGAGCCTCTACTACATTTACCACGTAGTCACCGAGTTTTTCACACTCGTTGATAAGGTCCATATACGTAGTTCCCGTGACATACGGATACTCATGATTGTCCACATCGCGAACGTTCTGACTGCGCAACTGCTTGCGGAAGTTGTTAATCTCCTTCTCAATGTTGAAGGATATGTTCGCATCCATCTGTGCACGTCTACCCGTAAGCAACTTATTCATCTCCACGAGCGCAGAGTTGGTCAGCGCCATCATCTGCTTCACATGGTCGTTCAAGATGCTCGGGAAGGGCTCTTGATCTGCCTTTCTGCGAATGGTACGTGCCAAGTTGTAGCAGCTATCGCCGATACTCTCTATCTCACTCACCTCACGCATCATCTGCTGGATCTTCATCTTCGTTTCGTAACTCAAGCGACCGTCGCTCACCTCGTTCAGATAGTTACCAATCTCCAGTTCCATATTGTCGCTGATAGACTCGTACTTCTCTATACGCGTGAACAGTTTGGCAAAGCTCTCATCCTTGGCATTCGGCATATCGAACAACTCACGCACGAAACCAAACATACGCTGCGTACGCTCGGCAAAGTTGTTAATCTCCTTCTGCGCCTCAAAGACGGAAAGCTCCGCCGTGGTCATCAAACCACCGGAGATAAACTTGAGACGGAACTCCTCGTCCTCCTCCTTGCGCTCGGACGGAATAACCCAGCACACGAAACGCTCGATAGGCTTAATGAACCATATAAGGATGAACACGTTGCACACGTTGAACGCTGTGTGGAATGCCGCCAGCACATAGGACAGTTTGGCAGGGTCGTGTACATTCTGCGGATCCACACCCACCATAGCACATACGCCATCCACAAAGTGGGTAAAGATGCAGAGCACCCAGATAACGCCGAAGATATTGAAGAACATGTGCGCCAATGCCGCCCGGCGAGCCTGGGAACTTGCCGTGAGTGCCGCCAGGTTGGAGGTAACCGTAGTACCTATGTTCTCACCCATAACCAGTGCAATACCGGGATAGATACCCAGCGCACCGGAGGAGCACAGAATCATGGTAATGGCCATGACCGCTGCAGAAGACTGCACACACATGGTCAAGATACCACCTATGAGCAGGAAGAGCAGATAGGTGCCATAGCCCCAGTTGCCGGTATTGGTGAAGAACTCCAGCACCGCCGGATTGCTACCCAGATCCATGTCGGCAGCATTCTCCTTTAGGGTGCCCAGACCCAAGAACATGAAGCAGAGACCAAAGATAAACTCGCCCAGTGACTTCTTGTTCTTAGAATAAATGAGCGCAATGGCCAATATAAATATAGGATAGACCAGTGCGCTCATTGAAAAGTTAAAACCCGCAGACATAATCCATGCGGTCAGTGTAGTACCGATGTTGGCACCCATAATCACGGAGATGGCTTGCGCCAGCGTGAGGAGGCCCGCATTGACAAAACTGACCGTCATGACGGTTGTCGCTGTAGAGGATTGGATGGATGCGGTGACAAATGCTCCCGTGAGCATGCCCGTAAAACGGTTGGTAGTCATGGCACTCAATACGTGGCGCAGTTGACTACCTGCCATTTTTTGCAGTCCCTCACTCATGACCTTCATACCGTACATGAGCAGAGCCAGGCATCCCAAAAGTTTCAAAATTGCGTAGATAGACATGTTTATTGTCTCATTAAAAATGATAATGTTCAAAATTATAGTGCAAAAATACTACAATTTTGTTATATTGTGCGTTATCTTGGCGTTTTTTTTCGTTTTGGGGCAAAAGTTTATCGTTTCTATGCCGTTTTCCTAGATATAGTAATCGGACATCTCCACCAATCCGGCACGCAGGGCATACTTGGTGGCTTCGTACACATTGTTGACACGCAACTTGCGGAAGATGTTTTTCTTGTGCGTGGTGATGGTGTGTATGCTGGAGATACGTATGGAGGCTATCTCCTTCACGGTCTTTCCCATGGCTATGAGCTTTAGGATTTCTTTCTCGGTGGGGGTCAGCTCGTTTTCGTTGGCATTGTGGGTTTCGCGCTCGGAGAGCAACAGGCTCACCACTTGGTGGCATAGGTATCGTTCTCCCTTTGCCGCACAGCGGAGTGCCGAGATAATCTCCTCCTCGGTATTGTCCTTGAGCAGGATGCTGACCTTCGGTTCTGCCCCTAGTCTTCGCACAAAGGTGTCGGACAGTTCGGTTGAAAAGAGCAGCCAATCCACCTGCCTGAATCGTTCGGTGAGGAGCAAGAAGTCCTCTACACCCGGTATGTCGAAGAGGGTATAGTCCAAAACAACGATGCCCGAATTGGCATTTTTCTCCAATTCGGTCGTCAGTTGTTTTTTATCTTCCACTCCTACTATATCGGCTTTGTCCTCGAACAAATCCTTGATGTAGGCTTCTAGGCCTCGTTTACTTATTGCTTGATTGTCTGCTAAGTAGAAAGTCATGTTTTTTTATCGTTTTTATAAAGGATACTCGTTAAATGCGTACAATACGGTGGAGAGGTATCGTTCACCGGTATCGGGCAACAGCACCACAATGGTCTTGCCGGCATTTTCGGGCTTTCGAGCTTCCTCTATGCCTGCCCAGAGAGCGGCACCGGAGGAGAATCCCACCAGGAGTCCTATGCTCCCTGCCAGCAATCGGCTGGTGCGTATGGCGTCGTCATCCTTCACACGTACTACGCTGTTTACCACACTCGGGTCGTACACCTTGGGCACAAAGCCTGCGCCGATTCCCTGTATTCTGTGTGGTCCCGCCTTCTCACCGGAGAGTACGGAGGAGGTATATGGCTCCACCGCAATGGTTTTGATGGACGGATTATGTTTCTTTAGGCCACGAGACGTTCCCGTCAGCGTACCACCTGTACCCACACCGGCGATAAAGATGTCTACCGTACCGTCGGTATCGTTCCATATCTCTTGGGCGGTTGTACGCTCGTGCATGGCGGGATTGGCGGGGTTGTCAAACTGCTGCAATATAATGCTGTTGGGCGTACTGTCGCGCAGCTCCTCGGCCTTCTGTATGGCACCGTTCATTCCATCTCTTCCTCTTGTAAGAATCACCTCTGCACCCAGGGAGCGCAATAGGTTCTGGCGTTCCACACTCATGGTCTCGGGCATGGTGAGGATTACCTTGTATCCCTTGGAGGATGCCACCCATGCCAACCCTATACCCGTGTTGCCGCTGGTGGGTTCTATGATGGTTGCACCCGGCTGTATCTTGCCGGACTTTTCCGCATCCTCTATCATGGCAAAAGCGATGCGGTCTTTCACACTTCCACCGGGATTAAACAATTCCGGTTTTACAATCAGTCGAGCTTGCAGGTTTTCCTCCTTCTCTATGCGATGCAACTCCAACAAGGGAGTGCCACCGATGAGCTCTGTCAAATCGTTATGTACCTTCATATCTTTTCTTTTGATGTTGCAAAGTTAGTTAAAATATGCGAGATTGGGTGCTCTTCGGAGCAAGAAAACCTATCTGCGTGTGTAAAATACTATATTTAAGGTGCTGCGAAGGCCCCCGCATTAACTCCATGGTGTGAGGTTCAGGGAACGTGAGTTAATATCGGGGGCACGCAACAAAAAACATATTTCTGTTATTCTATGACGTCCAACGCCAACTTGGTCACTTCGCCGCCCACAATACGATAGGCATTGAGCACGGGCTCTTGGGCTGCCAACGATACTATGAAGTAGAGTATGTTGGGGTCGTATGCCAGACGTATGTCTTCCTGCGACGGACGTGCGGGAGATGCCGGATGGCTGTGCCAATTGGCAATGACCTTCTTACCGGTTTTGCGGGCGTAATTGATGGCGCCAAACTGCTCTTTCGGGGCGAAGGAGAAATGCTCGGGACTGGCATCTATGTTCGTCATTCTATAATTTTCGTCTATCACCTCGCCGTCGGTTCCCAAGAAGTATCCGCAGGACTCGTTGGGGAGTTCCTCGCGGGCTTGTGCCACGATTTGGTCAAAGACTTCTTTCTTTATCTCCATATAGGGTTCCTCTATATTAATGGTTCTTCAAATCACAAGCTGCCTGCTCGTAGTCTATGAGTTCCGTGATGGTGGGGTTCTCGCCACACAGCGGACAACGACCGTGCTTGTGGGTCTTTATCTTGCGGAAGTTCATGGTCTTGGCATCGAACGTCAGCAATTGGTCGGTGAGCAACTCGCCTACTCCGGTGAGATACTTCAGTACCTCGGCTGCCTGGATGGTTCCCAGCATACCTGCTATGGCGCCCAGTACGCCGGCTTGTGAACAGGTGGGAACGGCTCCTGCGGGGGGCGGGGTCTTGAACATACAGCGGTAGCATGCGGTGCCGGGAAGGTGGGTGAAGGTCTGTCCTTCGAAGCGCAGGATACCTCCGTGTGAGAAGGGTTTGCCTGCCATGACGCACGCATCGTTAATCAAGAACTTCACCGGGAAGTTATCGGTTCCGTCTACTACGAAGTCGTAGTCCTTGATGATGTCCAGTGCATTGTCGGCCATCAAGAAGTCTTGATAGGTATTCACCTTGATGCCGGGGTTTATCTTCAGCATCTTCTCCTTGGCGGATTCCACCTTGGGACGGTTAACATCGTCCGTGAAGTGAATCACCTGACGCTGCAGGTTGCTGATGTCTACGACATCTCCGTCAATAATGCCGATGGTACCCACACCGGCTGCCGCCAGGTAGAGTGCTACGGGAGAACCCAGTCCGCCGGCGCCTACTATCAGCACCTTACCGTTGCGAATCTTCTCCTGACCCTCTACGCCTACATCCGCCAAAAGGATGTGTCGGCTATATCTGTTTAAATCTTCTTCCGTGAAATCAAACATGCTCCTGTCCTCCTCCCATGAAATAAAGAAAATCTATGCTGTCACCATCCTTCAAGATAGTCTTCTCATAGTCGGGACGGTCTATAAACTCCTCGTTCACCTGTACGGAAACCATTTCCGGTTGCAACACCTTGTTCAGTACTATCAGTTCTGCCACGCTCAGAGGCTTCTCTATTTCTTGAGCCTCACCATTTACTGTAATCTTAGACATATTCTTTTCTGTTTTTTGTGCGATATACTCGCTGTTTTTTGTTACGGTGCAAAGGTACGGCGATTTTCTTACTCCCACAATCCTATTATAGTGGTATTTGATATACCACATCTATGGTATAAAAAGTGTAAAGGATGCCTTGTGGGGCATCCTTTATTATATTAATAAGGTGTAACGCTTATTTCCGTATCTTAAAGACGGGCATGATGGTATTGCAATCGTTCGCCGGCAGCTCTATGGTGAGTCCTTCTGTGGTACGGGTGAAGTTCACTTTTCCATAACCCAATAGTTCGATGCTCTTGATGGCGGCAGGGTAGAGTTCATTGCCTTTGGCCAGAGCTTTAACGGTTACTTTGCGGTCGGTGG
>CAYOKO010000129.1:0-5513 GCA_964404555.1 uncultured Bacteroidaceae bacterium
AGGTGCCGTAACTCTCCCAGTCGTCGGAGTGGAAAATGTGGTCTATTCGTACCCAAATGGCACTGTGCTTATAGGAGAATCCGGGTCCGTTGCCGGATTCAGCATAGGAGTTGGTCAGCAGACTTGCCATGGTACGGTAGGTGTAGGAGATGGGGGAATCGTTGAAGTCTCCGCATACCAATAGGGAATAGTTACTGTGGTTGCGTATGTATGCGGCTACTACGTCTATCTCGGCGGCTCGAAGGGCGGAGGCTATGCGTACTTTCCCGAAGACGTTCTTGGAGTTGACCACTATGGTGTCTTTCTTTATATCCTTGAACATTCGTCGATAGCGTTCCTTGTCGTTGGTGGTCAACCTGTTGGACTCCATGTGATTGTTTATCACACAGACGGTATCGCCTTCTACCTCCAGGAGATAGGCGGTGGAACCGTTGCCTGTACTTTCGTACGGCAGAACCTCGTGCGAGAGTACTGGGTATTTGGAGAGGAGCATCATGGCGTTCTTGTTGTGTCCTACATAGGTGACAACCTGATGGGGGTAGAGGGGTTTCACTACATCCAGGAAGTATTGTATATAGCCATGGGGGGAGGCTTCTTGCAGACAGACGATGTCGGCATCTACCTCCTTGAGGTATGCGTACATGAGGGATTGCTCTACCGGTACCGTATCATTGAGGAAGGAGCAGGTGTTGTAGGAGAGTACCTTGATGGTTCCGTCCGGCACACTGC
The DNA here is from genome assembly GCA_964404555.1 of uncultured Bacteroidaceae bacterium. GTDB lineage: Bacteria > Bacteroidota > Bacteroidia > Bacteroidales > Bacteroidaceae > CAZUTW01. Next base: position 730 of record CAYOKO010000129.1, read on the forward strand.
GGAAGAGGTTGATGGGGGCATAGTCGTAGAGGGGACCTGCACAGAGGAGGAATCCCACGAAGGGAAGCCATACTAACTGTGCCCGGAAGATGAGCCAGAAGAGTATGAAGGCGGCGTTGACCAGTACTACCACCGGGAACACCAGTCCGAGGCATGCTACCGATGGGTGGTGCTGCGGACTGATATAGGTGCTATAAGCGCACACCGCCATTACTGCCATATTCATGAGGTTCATGCCCACGAATAGGTAGGTGAGGAAGAGGTAGAATCGGTTCCGCCTCTTCTGTTGCTTACGTGCTCTATGTCGGGTTGTCGGTTTCAACGGAGTTTCAGGAGAATGATTCCACTTGTTTTCACCTTATATATATAACGTCTCCAGCGACTGTCCCAACGGCTATCGTCACCGCGACCTCCGCCTAAGGAGCCACTACCCCATCCGTCGAAGCGATTCCGATTATCGTGATTGCGCCAATAGCGAATGAGGAAGTAGGCAAAAATCATTCCGCCCAGGTGAGCGAAATGAGCGGTGTTGTCGCCTACATTGTTGGCTATACCCAGCAACAGTTCGATGGCTGCATATCCCATCACCATATACTTGGCTTTGATGGGAACCGGAGGGAAGAGAAGGAACAGGCGTTCGTTCGGAAAAGTCATACCAAAAGCCAACAATATGCCATATACTGCACCCGAAGCACCCACCGTGTTCCAGAGATTCAAATATTCAGACATCGGAAGGAGTCCGGTAGAGGTATTCACCATATCATACTTGCTATAATCGCCTAAGAGATAGGTGAAGTACTGCGTTATCTCCTGACAGATGCCGGCACCGATACCGCAGAAGAGATAGAAAATCAAGAAACGACGTGGTCCCCAGACCGTTTCCATGATGCGTCCAAACATCCATACGGCGAACATATTGAAGAAAATATGCTCTATCCCGGCATGCAAAAACATATAGGTAAACAGCTGCCAAATTTTGAAATCATCGGCCAAGAAGAAGTGCAATCCCAAGAGATCGGCAAGGTCAACGCCCCATCTGGTGGCCACAACAGAGGCAAAGTACAAGAGAACATTTATAATGATGATGTTCTTCGTAACAGCAGGTAAATTCATTTTCAATTCCTTTTATTGTATTAATACACTGCAAAAGTACGAATAAAATCCATGCGAAAGCCCTCAAAAAGGCGATTAGTAGCTTTTTTTTGCTATAAATTGCAATTTTTCGGGCAAAACATTTGTTATTTTGCATACTTGTTCTACTTTTGCACTTAAATAACAGTTTTTTAATGACAACTTTTTAATTCTTTAAAAGCATTATGAATAAAGCAGAACTCGTGGCAGCCATCTCAAATGGCTCCGGACTAACCAAGATTGATTCCAAGAAAGCATTGGACGCAACCATCGACGCAATCGTAGATGCTCTGAAAAAGGGTGACAAGATTGCTCTTGTAGGCTTCGGAACTTTTTCCGTAAGCGAGAGACCCGCCCGTACCGGTATCAACCCGGCAACCAAGGAGAACATTCAGATTCCGGCAAAGAACATCGTGAAGTTTAAGGCCGGTGCTGAGCTAAATGACGGGATAAACTAAGCTACTTTTCCCAGAGACTTCAAGAGACACTCATAAAAGTGTCTCTTTTTTTTGGCTTTTCGCCAAACTTGCACTAAATTTGCACCTAAATATAAAATGAGTACAAAATGACTATCGAAGAGATTATCACCTCGGCGGTTATTGAGGGCGTAAAAAATCTTTACGGACAGGAGATAACACCGAACATGGTGCAGTTACAAAAGACAAAGAAGGAGTTTGAGGGACAGCTTACCCTTGTGGTGTTCCCGTTTTTAAAAATGTCGCACAAGAAACCGGAGGATACGGCGCAGGAGTTGGGGGATTATCTCCAACAGCATAGCGAGGTTATTGAGCGGTTCAATGTGATTAAGGGTTTCTTGAACTTGGTGATTGCGAATGCTCACTGGGTGGAGGTTCTGAACGACATAGACCGAACGGAGAACTATGGCTTTACAAAGGCTACGGAGAATTCTCCGCTGGTTATGATTGAGTATTCGTCTCCGAATACCAACAAGCCGCTTCACTTGGGGCATGTGCGCAACAACCTCTTGGGTTGGGCGCTTGCCAACATCATGGAGGCAAATGGTAACAAGGTGGTGAAGACGAACATCGTGAACGATCGTGGTATTCACATCTGCAAGAGTATGTTGGCGTGGTTGCGCTACGGTAATGGCGAGACTCCGGAGACTTCCGGCAAGAAGGGCGACCACTTGATTGGCGATTACTACGTGGCGTTCGACAAGCACTACCGTGAGGAGGTGGCGCAGTTGGCAATGCAGTACAAGTCCGAGGGTATGGACGAAGAGGCGGCTACCGAGAAGGCGAAGGCAGAGGCTCCGCTGATTAAGGAGGCGCACGAGATGCTGGTGAAGTGGGAGAACAACGACCCGGAGATTCGTGCTTTGTGGAAGAAGATGAACGACTGGGTGTATGCCGGTTTCGACGAGACGTACAAAGCGTTGGGCGTTGGTTTCGACAAGATATACTACGAGTCCGACACTTATCTCGAAGGTAAGGAGAAGGTTATGGAGGGTCTGGAGAAAGGCTTCTTCTTCCGCAAGGAGGATGGTAGCGTATGGGCAGACCTCACCAAAGAGGGTCTGGATGAGAAGTTGCTGTTGCGTTCCGATGGTACTTCTGTGTACATGACGCAGGATATAGGTACGGCTAAGTTGCGTTTCCGCGACTTCCCCATCAATAAGATGATTTACGTGGTGGGTAATGAGCAGAACTATCACTTCCAGGTGCTTTCCATCTTGCTCGACAAGTTGGGCTTCGACTGGGGTAAGGACTTGGTTCACTTCTCTTACGGCATGGTGGAATTGCCAAACGGTAAGATGAAGAGCCGCGAGGGTACGGTGGTAGATGCCGACGAACTGATTGCCGAGATGATTGCCGATGCCAAGGAGATGAGCAAGGATAAGGTAGCGAAGTTGTCCGACATCTCCGAAGAGGAGGCAAACGAGATTGCTCGCATCGTGGGTCTGGGTGCACTGAAGTACTTCATCTTGAAGGTGGATGCACGTAAGAACATGTTGTTCAATCCGGAAGAGAGTATCGACTTCAACGGCAATACCGGTCCGTTCATTCAGTACACCTATGCTCGTATCCGCTCCGTCATCCGCAAGGCTACGGAGGCCGGTTTCGATATGACTCAGGCGTTGAGTGCCGATACGGAGATAAGCGAAAAGGAGCAATCCTTGATACAAAAGTTGACGGAGTTTGCCGTAGCTGTAAAGCAGGCGGGTACCGATTACAGTCCGTCCGGCATAGCCAACTACTGCTACGAACTGGCGAAGGAGTTCAACCAGTTCTACCACGACTTCAGCATCTTGCACGAAGAGGACGAGAAGAAGAAACGTTTCCGTCTAACCCTCTCTGCCAATGTAGCCCGCACGTTGAAGAACGGTTTGGGTCTGCTGGGTATTGAGATGCCGGAACGTATGTAATAGAAGGAGGCGCATGGAGATATTACAGAATCCACCCTCCTACCGCAACGATACTGTTTTGCCACTGCCGCAAGAGGTGGTGGCAAACGCTATCGCGGTGGATGCTGCTTGTAGCGGGAACCCGGGTCCTATGGAGTATCGGGGTATCGACTTGAGGACGGGACAACAGGTGTTTCACTTTGGTCCGGTGCATGGTACCAACAACATAGGGGAGTTTCTTGCCATAGTGCATGCCCTTGCCATACTGAAGCAACAGGGGCGCGAGGATGTTACCATCTACAGCGATAGCCGCAATGCCTTGACGTGGCTAAAGAAGAAAACTTGTAAAACCAAATTGGAGCGTAACGCCAAGACCGAATACTTGCATCAGGTGATTGCAAGGGCGGAGAACTGGTTGCGCACCCACACCTATCGGAACCCCATACTGAAGTGGGAGACCGACCGATGGGGTGAAATACCTGCCGATTTCGGCCGTAAATCATGAACATAGGATTCGATGCCAAACGTGCGGCGCAGAACCGTACGGGGTTGGGCAATTATAGTAGATTGGTGCTGCGTATTCTTTCGGAGTATTTCCCGGAGGAGGGGTATCATCTCTACATTCCAAATGAAAAGAAGACTCCTTATATCAACGAGATACCTCGTCTGTCGCAGATGTATTTACACTATCCGCAGGGGGGATTCTGGCGTGCTTTGCGTTCCGTTTGGCGTGTCTGGGGGGTGACGAAGAATATTCGGGAGGATCGAATAGAACTGTTTCATGGTCTGAGCAACGAGCTTCCGCTGAACATCCGCAAGGCGGGATGTCGTAGCATTGTGACCATTCACGACCTCATTTTCCACTCTCATCCGCAGTACTACAAGCCGATAGACCGATGGATATACGATTATAAATTCCGACGTGCGTGCCGATTGTCGGACTGTGTCATTGCGGTAAGTGAATATACCAAACAGCAGATTATCAAACTTTACCACACTCCGGCAGAGAAGATTAAGGTGGTGTATCAGGGATGCGACCCGTCGTTTGCCCGGGAGATACCTGCCGAGGAGCTGTCTGCCGTGCGGGAGAAATATCATCTTCCCGAGCGATACATATTATATATAGGTAGTATAGAGGAGCGCAAGAATCTCCTTTTGGTGGCGCAGGCACTGGTAGCGTTGGGTGCCGAGGAGTGCGAACGTCAACAGCTACACGTGATAGCGGTGGGCAAACGTACGCCGTACTGCATGGAGATAGAGCAATATCTTGAGCAACACCACATGGAGC
>CAYOKO010000130.1:0-5479 GCA_964404555.1 uncultured Bacteroidaceae bacterium
TGCTGAGTCTGCGGGATATTCACTGCGAGGTGGATATCCCGGAGACGGCAGACACGCTCGAGGGAAATGCGCAAATGAAAGCGGAATACATCTACCGGAACTATGGGATGGACTGCTTTGCCGACGATACGGGGCTGGAAGTGGAGGCTCTAGGCGGGGCGCCGGGTGTGTACACAGCACGCTATGCCGGTGGCTCCGGACACGACTCCGAGGCGAATATGAATAAATTATTGCACGAATTAAGCGAAAAAAGTAACCGTAATGCACAATTTCGCACCGTTATTGCGTTAATATTAAAAGGAGAGGTACATCTCTTCGATGGAATAGTACGGGGTGAAATCACACGTGAGAAGCAGGGTTCGGCGGGTTTTGGCTACGATCCTGTGTTTGCTCCCGAAGGACAAAACGGAAAGACGTTTGCTGAACTGGGCAATGAGGTAAAGAATACCATCAGTCACCGGGCGCGTGCCGTGGCACAGCTATGCAACTTCCTTACCGCGGAGTGACAACGGGTGACGTAACCTGAATAATAACATGATTAAACTGTGACAGTATGCGTAAGGCAAAAGAATATCTGTGGACAATAGCGTTCCTGCTGCTGTGCGTGGCGCCGTGGGCGGGGGGCAGACTTATGGCTCAACAAATAGGTACGTGGGAACTGTTTCCTTCGTATCATAATGCTACTTACTGCAGGGTGGCGGACGGCAAGGTGTTTGTGGTGGCTAACGGGAATCTGTATTCTTATAATACGGAGGATTCCGAGATTGAGACCTATAGCAAACTTACCGGACTGAGCGATGTGGGAATAGAGCGAATTGAGTACAACGAGAATGTCAAGAAGCTGTTGGTTCTCTACTCCGATGCGAACATAGATATTATAGACGTGCGCAGCGGTGATGTGGTGAATATGCCACAACTCCGGGATAAATCGCTGACGGACAAGACGGTCAACGATGTGCTAATGGAGGATTCTCGTGCCTATTTGAGTTGCAACTTCGGCATCGTGGTGATTGATATGGAGGACGAGGCGTTCGTTTCCATCTACAATCCCGGCGGACAGGTGCTCACGAGTGTTCTTTACGAGGGCAGGGTATATGCCCAGACCGTTATCTCCGGTAAGCGTTGTATTCTGTGGGGATATGAGTCCGGCAACTTGCAAGATCCGTCTCAGTGGACTACCATAGGATGGGGTTTCATCAAGATGCGTGTCATGGGGGATAGACTGTATGCTATGAACAACGGTGTTGTCTATTCTTTCCATCTTCCGGAGATGAACGATATGAAAAACCTGCTCACTGCGTCATGGTTGACGGATGTGCAGGTAATACATTATCCTACGGGGGATAAACTCTTATTCAAAGATACAAAGGCTCTCTACGAGATTACGAATGCCGACGAAGCGCCGGTAAAGTATGACCTGCCGGAGGATATGCAGTCTCTGGACTATTATTCCGGCAATTACTATGTGGCTCGGGGCGAGAAGGGTTTGTGTACGTATAAGCTCCAAGAGGGTGCATGGGTACAAACGGCAGGAGACATCACGCCCAACAGTCCGGTGCGCGACTACTTCGGCTACATGACGTTTGTCAAGAACCGATTGCTCGTTGCGGGTGGAAGCCACAACTATACAAGCAATTATTATAAAGGTACCGTTATGTATATGGAGGATAATACCTGGACCAACTTCGAGGAGGATACTGCGTATCTGGCCGAGGGTATTAAGGCGGGAACCAACAAAGCCTATGTCAACATCACCTCCGTAGCACAGGATCCCTACGACCAGCAGCACCATTTTGCCTCTTCCTTCGGACATGGTATATACGAGTTTCGTAACGGCAAACTGCTGAATCACTACGACTGCGATAACAGTCCTCTTTCATCCATTCGTCCCGAGAGTTCCAGTTATAAACACTACGTTCGTGTCAACGGTCTCACCTATGACGACGACGGCAACCTCTGGATGTTCAACAACGAGGTAGATACCATCATCCGCATCTTGAAGCACGACGGCACCTGGGTCAGTCAGTACTACGAACCTATAGAGGGGAACTCCAAGTTCGATTTCTTCAAGATGCGCGACAATACCATCTGGATAAACTCCGAGCGCACCACCGAATCGGCCGGACTGGCACGAATACGCTACAACACTACACCGGCTAGCAACCGTCCCGGCAGTATGATATTCAAACATGAAACCTGCACCAACCAGGATGGAGTGAGCTACACGGTGGATTATTATTTCTGCATGGAGTTCGATAAAGAGGGGCAACTGTGGATAGGTACCAACCTAGGTCCCTTTGTCCTAACCGACCCCGACAACTTTACGGAGAACACCGCATACACCCAGATTAAGGTAAACCGTAACGACGGTTCCGGACTGGCCGACTACCTCCTGAGCGGTATCTCCATCACCGCTATCGCCGTGGATGGAGCCAACCGTAAGTGGTTGGGTACCGACGGACAGGGTGTCTACCTTGTGAGTGCCGACGGACAAGAGACGATACAGCACTTCACCACCGAGAACTCCCCTATGCCGTCCAACTATATCACCTCCATAGCCATAAACGAGGAAACGGGTGCGGTGATGTTTGGCACCATGTCGGGACTCTCCTGCTACTACAGCGATGCCGTGGAACCCGAGGTCTCCCTCGAGAAGAACAACGTCTACGCCTACCCCAACCCCGTACGTCCGGAATACTCCGGCGATATCTATGTGTGCGGACTCTCTGCCGACTGCACCGTAAAGATATGCACCTCCTCCGGTCAACTGGTGGCACAAGGCACCTCCACCGGCGGACTCTTTACCTGGGACGGTCGCGACCAACAAGGACGAAGGGTGGCTGCGGGTATATATAATGTATTTATAAGCGACAACGATGCCTACAAAGGCATAGCATGTCGCATCGTCATAATTCGTTGATTTTAGACATTAAACCATGAAATGTAAGAAGATACTAACCTTTCTGCTACTGGCTATAGCTCTGCCCTTGCAAGCTCAGAGCAATCAGTGGCAGGTGGAAGCGGAAGCGAACGATACAAAAGTTACCTTCCGGGGCGATACGGTAGATATGGTAGCACCCAAAGGTCTCTCTCTGTGGTATAAACAGTCCATGAGGGGGAATGTAGTGATTGAGTACGATGCCTGCGTGGTGGGCGACGGACGCTTGTCGGACCTCAACTGCTTCTGGATGGCGAGCGACCCGAAGGCAAAGGATCCGTTTGTCAACCTAAAGAAACGTGGTGGCGTGTTCAATAATGCGTATGCCCTACAACTCTACTATCTGGGGTATGGAGGCAACGGCAATACCACCACCCGGTTCCGCCGGTACGATGGAAACACGGCGGTCAAACCGGGCATCCTGCAAGAATACACGGATGCCACCCATCTACTGCAACCCAACCATTGGTACCACATCCGCTTGGAACAGGTGGACGGCAAGGTGCGTTACTACATAGACGGACAGTGCTTGGTGGATTACTACGATGCCCAACCGCTCACACGTGGTTGGTTTGCCTTCCGCACCACGCAGAGTCATACCCGCTTGGCGCACTTCCGCTATACCGCCATCAACCCTACCGCCTCTCCCGTCACCCTTAAATGGATAAAAGAGGGGAAGCAGGCATACGGCATAGATGTTCCCTCTACCTTTGGAGTACCCTTTGAACAGGGACGTGTAAAGGCTAACACCCCTATGATGCTGGCGGTAGGCGACAACCGATTGGTACAACCGGAATCCTGGCCGTTGGCATACTGGCCGGACGGAAGCATCAAGTGGATGGGGGTATCCGCAGTGGTTCCCGCCGGCTCCGACAGCTGTCTGCTGGCGGTGGGCAACGAGCAAATAAAGAAGCTATCCGTCTCCAAGAAGAAGATGGAGGCTACACAGATAACCAAGAAGGAAACGACTTCACAATACGTTATCAATACCGGTAAGATGACCTTCTATGTGCCCAAAAGCGGTACGGAAAACCTCATAGACAGCATAGTGGTAAACGGCAAACGTGTGGGCGGTGCCACTACCTTGGCTGCGGCACTGCAAGAGAACAAAGGCGATGCCCGCTACACTACTTCCCTTATAAGTAAGGTAAAGAGCGTAGCCGTAGAGCACGACGGTCCCTACCAACTGGTACTGAAGTTGGATGGTGTACACACCCCGGGCGATTGCCTCCCCTTCGTCATCCGCCTCTGCTGCTATGCCGGAAGCGATGAGATAAAGGTGGTTTACACCCAGATTATTGATGGACGATACGACACCCGTCAGATTTCTGCCCTGGGACTCCAGATGCGTGTTCCCATGCGCGAAGCTGCCTACAACCGCCACGTAGCCTTCTCTATGGGCGATGCCGGTGTATGGAGTGAGTCCGTACAGCCGTTGGAAAGCAGACGACTGGTGGAGATGCCGCAAGAATATCGTGGTACCTATGCCGACAGACTCACCGGCGAGGCACAGACCGATGCCGAATTTTATCAGGTGGCAGGCGTAAAACTGCCGGAGGTATCTGCCTTTAGCGAGAAATCGCAAGAACTCATCTCCCACCTGGCACAGTGGGATGAATATCGCCTCTCCCAACTCTCCCCCGGTGCCTGCTCCATCCGCAAGAAAGCCATCGGCAGTGCTCCGTGGATTGGTACCAAGGAGGCACACCGCTCGGAGGGTGTTCTCTTTGTTGGCGATGTTACCGGTGGTATGATTCTGGGGATGAAAGACTTTTGGCAGTCCTTCCCCTCTACCTTGCAGATAAAGGAAGCACGTAGCAACGAGGCGTTGGCGCAGATGTGGTTGTGGAGTCCGGAGGCGGAAGCCATGAACTTGTGTCACTACGACAGCATAGCCCACGACTTGAATGCCTCCTACGAGGATGTACAACCCGGTATGAGTACGCCGGAGGGCATTGCCCGCACCACGGTGCTCACTCTTAAAGCTTCCGACGGATACACCGGCAAGGAGGACTTCGCGCAGGTGGCTGCCTCCTTTGGCGATGCCCGCCAGTTGATATGCACGCCGGAGTATCTGCACCGTTGCAAGGCGTTCGGTATCTGGAGTTTGCCTACTCGCAGCACGCCGCTTAGCGTACAGATAGAAGACCGTATCGAGGGATTGATGAAGTTCTATGAGAACGAGATAGACCGTTGCGGATGGTATGGTTACTGGAACTACGGAGACTTTATGCACACCTACGACGAGGCTCGCAACGAGTGGCGTTACGATGTGGGTGGATATGCATGGGACAACACCGAACTGGGTACTACCAATATGCTGTGGTATGCTTTCCTGCGTAGTGGTAGGGCAGACTACTGGAAGATGGCAGAGGCTATGACGCGCCATACCTCCGAGGTAGATGTTTACCACATAGGTCCGCACGCCATGTTGGGCAGTCGCCACAACGTGGTACACTGGGGCTGCGGTGCCAAGGAGAGTCGCATCAGTCAGGCGGCATGGAACCGCTTCTATTACTATCTTACGGCAGATGAACGTAC
>CAYOKO010000131.1:0-5438 GCA_964404555.1 uncultured Bacteroidaceae bacterium
TGGTTGTCCATGGTACGATATAGAACGCTGGCGTTCGGAACTTATAAAACTTATAGATGGCACTGAAGATTAATACATACGGGAGTATCTGCTCCGGAATAGAAGCTGCATCATTTGTGTTGGAGCCATTGGGGGTAAAGCCCCTATGGCTCTCGGAAATTGCGGATTTTCCCAAAACATTTCTTGCATATAAATATCCACACATCGTAAACCTGGGCGACATGAACAATCTACCGGAAAAGATTGACAACGGCGAGATAGAATGCCCGGATTTCCTGTGCGGAGGAACACCTTGCCAAGCTTTCTCCTTGGCGGGATGGAAGAATGGGCTTAACGATGACAGAGGTCAGCTTACGCTCAAATACATAGATATTCTAGACGCTATAGACAAGAAACGTGCTCTCAAAAATCTACCGAGAACCGTCTTCCTGTGGGAAAACGTAGAAGGCGTTTTAAAAGATAAAACAAATGCCTTCGGCTTCTTCCTCGCAGGACTTTTGGGGCTAGACGAACCTATTGTTTGCAGTAAGTGGGCAAATGCCGGTGTTATTTATGGAGAAAAAAGGAATGTGGCATGGCGCATCTTGGATGCTAAATATTTTGGCGTTCCACAACAGCGTAAAAGGCTATATGTGATTGGAGGAGGCAAAGACTTTGACCCTACAAGCATACTTTTTGAGGTGGGTGAATATATGCAAGATCCGTATGCTACGCTTCAGCAAGAAAACAATTATCCATCCTTTTTCGACACGGATATTCCAAAACAAAGGTCACTAACAGGCTGCATAAACGGTCACGAGATAGAGGTCTTCAGGCAATACTCCGACTGTTTGTACGCCGCTTATGGTACAAAATGGAATGGCAATGCGGCAGCCTTCAACGGTTCGCTCTTCGTGTGCCAGGATGGACGTGTAAGGCGTTTAACGCCAAAGGAATGTGAACGTCTGATGGGATTCCCCGACGATTATACCAACATCTCCTCTAAGGTAAAAGTCACGAACAGATACCAAGCCATAGGTAATTCCTGGGCGGTGCCTGTTGTTTCATGGATTCTAAGGAGATTGGTTCAACAAACCGATAATAGAATTGACTTACCGGCAATTTCCATAATCGAAAAGACAAGTGATTTCAAACTGCACTTTCTTAACGGCTTGGTGCGGCTTACCGATGGTTGGCTGAATGCAACGTCCTATCCGTATGATTTTAAGATCAAACATATGCTGGACATAATCGACACGGATGCCGATGAGAAATACTATCTTTCACCCGCAGGTTGTGCGGGCATTGTGCGCAGAAAGATTGAACGAAATGTCGGTATAAACGAAAGACTTGAAATGCACCTACGCAATGGATTTAAAGAGGAACCTTCTCTCATAAACGGAAAAGAAAGAAAAGATTCTTCTCTTCGCCACAATATTGAGAAGTGTGGCTATTCTACCCACACGGAATACGCTGGAATATAAAGATGTTATAAGAATAAGTTACTGTACGGAGGAGGGGTATATATACAACATATATCTCTCTTCTTTTTTTGTTTTTCCGACTCTCTAAAAGAAACTTTTCTTTTCCCCTGCAAATACCAAAAAGAATTTGTACCTTTGCGGATGAAAAAACCTATAAAACATTATGAAAACGAAACACACCCTCCTGCTCCTGCTGGCAAGCACACTCTCCCTGAGTGTCGGAGCACAAAGCGAAATCTATCCGCAGCACTTCAACCTGAATGAAGTGACGCTACTCGATAGCCCCTTCAAACGAGCTATGACGGTGAACAATACGCTGCTCCTACAGTACGATGCCGACCGACTACTTACCCCCTTTATACGACAAGCCGGACTCGACACCGCCAGCGGCAGCTATAAGAACTGGAGTGTACTGCACCCCTCCTTTACCAACTGGGGCGAAAGCAGTTGGTCGCTCGAGGGACACGTGGGCGGACACTACCTCACAGCCCTCTCACTGGCAGTGGCTGCAACCGATGATGCTGCCACCCGTAGCGCACTGAAAGAACGCCTCGATTACTGCCTCAACATACTGAACGATTGCCAAAAAGCCTACGATAAAAATACACAAGGATTGTATGGCTTCCTGGGCGGCCAACCCATAAACCAAATATGGACAGGACTATACAGCGGCGATACTGCTCCCTATAGGAAGTACGGCGGATGGGTGCCCCTCTACTGCGAACACAAGGTGCTCGCCGGACTTCGCGATGCCTGGCTCTATACCGGCAGCGAACAGGCTAAGGAGATGTTCCGCAAGGTGTGCGACTGGAGTGTCAACCTTATAGCCAACCTCACCGATACGCAGCTCCAAGACATTCTGGGATGGGAACATGGCGGCATGAACGAGACGCTTGCCGATGCCTACCGCATCTTTGGCGATGTGAAGTACTTGACTGCCGCCAAACGATACAGCCACACACAGATGGTGGACGGTATGCAGACGCTCAACACCTCTTTTCTCGATGGCAAACACGCCAACACACAAGTGCCTAAGTATGTGGGATTCGAGCGTATCTATCAGGAGGAGTTACGCAGCGGAAATGCTTCTACGGATGATGTTTACCGCACGGCAGCTCACAACTTTTGGCAGGATGTGGCAGACAATCGTACCGTCTGCATAGGGGGTAACAGCATAGGGGAGCACTTCCTTGCCAGGGCGAATGCCGAACGTTACATCTCCAATACCGAGGGACCGGAGAGCTGCAATTCCAACAATATGCTGAAACTCTCCGAAGATCTCTTCGACGAGACGCACGATGCTCGCTATGCCGATTTCTACGAATACACCACATGGAACCATATCCTCTCTACACAGGATCCGGAGACGGGTGGGTATGTGTATTTTACCTCTCTGCGCCCGCAGAGTTATCGCATCTACTCGGTGGTGAACAAGGGTATGTGGTGCTGCGTGGGTACCGGTATGGAGAACCATAGTAAGTACGGGCACTTTATCTACACGCACTCCGAGGATAACAAGACGCTGTATGTCAACCTCTTCACAGCCTCAACTTTACAGAATGAGACGTTTGCACTGCGCCAAGAGACGCAGTTTCCTTACGAGCAGAAGACTAAGATAACGATAGATAAAGGTGGCAGTTATACCCTTGCCATCCGCCATCCACACTGGACATCAGAGGGTTATGCCATCAGCGTAAACGGTAGTAACGTTGCTGCCGATGTAACTCAGGGTGTGGCAGACTATGTGAATATCTCCCGGACATGGAAGGCGGGGGATGTGGTGGAGGTGCAGCTCCCCATGTCGCTCAACTATGTGGAGTGTCCGGGTCTGTCGGACTACATAGCTTTTACTTATGGTCCGGTGCTGTTGGCGGCTCAAACCACCGCCACATCTCCCGAGGAGGCTGCCGAGAACGGGCTGAATTACGAGAATCTGCAAAACGAATATGCCGGTGAGGAGCGCATGGGGCACTCTCCTGCGGTTATGGGGACATCGCTTAGCATCTCCTCTTCTCCGCTGTTGATTGGCGAGAGAAGCGAGGTGTTGTCTCGCATCTCTCCTACCGAGGAGTCGCTGAATTTCAAGATAGATGCTCGTTCCACTCAGAGTAAGGGGGGCTGGACGGACCTTACGCTGGTTCCCTTCTACACGTTGCATCACGCTCGTTATAGTTGCTACTGGTATCAAGCGACGCCCGAGCGATACGCTGCGAGTGATATGGGTCTATCCGATGCGCGCGATGCTGCTCTTGCCGCTCGCACCATAGATTATGTGGCTACGGGTGAACAGCAGAGTGAGGCAGGGCATCAGTATGTTGGTTCTTCCGATTCCGGGAGTGGTATCTATCAGGGGGAATACTACCGTGATGCGCAGAGTGGCGGATATGTGCAGTATGTGTTGGAGAACAATGCGGAGAAGCGGGATAGTGTTTCGTTGCTGGTTCGTTACACCACGGCGGATAAGAATCGTGTATGTTCTATATATATAAATAATGTGTTGCTTACCGATGTGCAGGTGGCTTCTTCTGCCAAGAATGCGGATGACAAAGGTTTCTACGAGGTGGAATATCCCATTCCTGCCTCTCTGCTGACGGGCAATGAGGTGACGGTGCGTTTTGTGGCATCGGGTTCCACTCCGCTGCCGGGGCTGTACTACATTCGTTTGATGAGTGGATACGATGCGCACACTTACACCTTTGTGGCTACGGATTGGGTAACGGGGGATGCGGGTCGTGTGTCGCAGGATAACATCTCATACGACACCACCGCCAATACCATAACGCTGAACTCCGGTACGGGTCTGAACAATGTTTGTCTGCAATTGCAAACCGATAACCGTGAGTATTACGTTCCGCTTGCCAACAAGTATTTGGTGGTGAAGGGGCGTAATATCAGTCTGTTGCAGGGGAAGAGTTACTTGTGGTGGTTGAATGGCAAGAACAAGGGTACGTCTGTTGCTCCCACCAGGGTAGCGACGGCGCCGGATGGTGAGAAGGTGATAGCATGGGACATTACCGAGAGTGACTTGAATGCCAACTGTACTGCCGACCCGTGGGATGCGTGTCAAGGTATGACTATCTTTGGCTTGACTTCAACGACGGGCAAGGCTATCATCTCCTACATAGGTTTCGAATCGTCCATAGAAGATTTCCTTGCGTCCGTGGGGATAGAAAAGACACAAGCGTCGCAAAAAGTTGTCTCCGGTGTATATAATCTGCAGGGGATGAGAATGAATACGGAGAAACCGCTCCATGGGATTTATGTGGTAAACGGAGAAAAGGTGCAATTGTAGTGCATCCGGTTTCGGGGAAAAGTCTGTCTTTTGTGAAACTTTCTTGAAAAAAATCACTCGAATAGGTTTTTTATATGTACTTTTGCATCTGCGAGTATGCACTAAGGCACTAGCCATGACAGCATGAAGTACAAGCGTTGAATATAAAGTAATAGGATTTATGGACTACAAATTATTACCTTACGGAATTTCCGATTTCCGTGATTTGATAACAAGTGGGTTCTACTTTGTAGATAAGACCCCGTTCATTGAGAAGCTGGATAGGACCGGACGATTTCTAATTCTACTCCGACCACGTAGATTTGGCAAGAGTCTACTCTTGTCCATGCTGAACTATTACTATGACATAAAGGAGCATGATAACTTCTCTACCCTTTTCAAAGATACGTGGATTGTAAACCATCCTACCAAGGAATGCGGAAAATATCAGGTGCTTTCGCTCGACTTCTCCTGTATAGGCGATACCACGGACGAGTTGCCCAAGAAGTTTAACGAATATTGCTGTGCTATGGTCAACAGTTTCATGAGGAAATACAAGGACTCATACACGGAAGACGAATACAAAGAAATAGTTGAATGTCCATCTTTCGATACCAAGCTAAACATAATAGGCACTTGTTCAAAACGTCTTAATATCCCTCTGTGCCTTATCATCGATGAGTACGACAACTTCACGAACACCG
>CAYOKO010000132.1:0-2045 GCA_964404555.1 uncultured Bacteroidaceae bacterium
TTCTGGCCAACCAGCAACGCTACCGTTACCGTATCCGATTTGAAGGCTGGCGACTATGTATTCTACTGCTTGACCGGCGTTGTCAACGCTATTGAAGTACCTGCAGGAGCTACTTCCATAAGCTTCTCTGTTGCTAAGTCAGCATACCTGAACTATATCGATGTTTACACCTGCGATGACGAGAATGTCAACATTGCATCTGCTAAGGCAGAGAGCACCAACGGTCCGGTAGATGTTTACACCATCAACGGCGAGAAGGTGAAGAGCAGCGAGAACATCGCTAAGGCTATTCAGGGTCTTAAGAAGGGTATCTATGTTGTAGGTGGCAAGAAGGTTGTCATCAAGTAATTAAGAGTTCTCATCTCTTTACAATAGGCGGCAGGTGCATACATAATGCATCTGCCGTCACTCTTTTTAGGTCGATAAGAACCACCAAAAAAGGTGATGCAGAAACCTGCATCACCTTTTCTTTTTGCATTAACTGTCTCGATTGGGGATTACTCCTTGGAGAACTGATCCTTGCCCACATTGCACAGCGGACAAACGAAATCCTCGGGCAGATCCTCGAAAGCCACTCCCGGCTCAATACCCGCCTCGGGTACACCTACCTCGGGATCGTACTCCCAACCGCACACATCACAAACATACTTATCCATAAATTGCTTCTGTTTTTAAGATTAATACACCATTTATACGGCACACATTATCGTATACCGAGTGCAAACTTACACTTTTTTTATCACACAGCCGTACTATTTATCTTAAAAATATCAAATAGTCTTATTTTCCTTTCTCGCCTGATAGAGCTGCCAAGAGTTAATACAATTGTGCCATACACTATAGAAACCACCTACCACCGCAGTAACGGGAGTGAGGAACGTGTAACCCAACCAGATGATAAACACCGTATTCTTCTGTCCGAATGCCTGTCCACCACAAATCTTCTCACCATACTTACCACCAATGCGCTTACCTACGTAAAACTGCAGGACGCACGCCACCAAGGAAACAAAAGCAAGTCCCACCTGGTACCATACAGATACGGTACTGTGTACAATACTCTTCGTGGTCACCGTAATGGCGATAGCCAGAGCCACTGCCCACAAATAGAACGCAAGGTTTGGTACCTTGAGGATGGCACGGTGCAGATACGGAAACAAATAGCGCACTACCCACGCCACCATAAGCGGACAAACCAACAGAGGGAACACCTTACCCATCACCATGAAAAGCGCATCCTGGAAGTCCAATCCCGGCTGCGGATGCACCATGGGCAGAAATACGGGGGCGATAAAGGAGATGGCAAGGTTGATAATAAGGGTGTAGGTAACAATACTGCCGGCACTACCACCCAACTTACCGGTCACTACCGCTGCTGCCGTGGCTGTGGGGCAGACGAAACAGAGCATTCCACCTTCTGCCAACAACTCCAATCCTTCGTGTCCTTTAAAGCACAAGGCTGCTGCTACACACAAAAGGAAGAGAGCCAACTGAACGCACAACAACCATACGTGCCATTTACGCAACTTTAAATCACTGGGTGCTACCTTGCAGAAGGAAACAAACAACATGGCAGCCACCAACGATGGTTGTACCACCGAGATGGCATCCTCTGCCAACTTATGTACTTCGGGTCCAAAGGGCAATGCCACAAACACAAAGTACGCTACGACTCCCGTTATCATAGAAATAGGGAGCGTCCAATTTTTAATAAACTGAATGATATTCATACCAAATTCCGTTTGAACAACTTTCAAGGTGCAAAGTTACAAGTTTTTTAGCCTCGTTGTTCTGAATTTAGTAGTTTTTTCAGAAAATTTTGTGTGTTCGTATCAATATATGTCTATTTTCATACTGCGTAGTGGCAAAAAGATAAATATCACCTCCTTCTGCCAACTTGAGTTTCTTTCGTAGTTCTGCCACGGAAATGGGGAAATTGCGTGCGGTGAGATTGGCCTTCTTAATGCCGGGAAACAGCGTTTTTATCTCTTTCTTACCAAATCCGGAGTAAGCATCTACGGCAAAGATACGTCCGGGGAAGTCGG
>CAYOKO010000132.1:2145-5427 GCA_964404555.1 uncultured Bacteroidaceae bacterium
CGGCAGCCACAATATGAACCTCTTGTATGTGGTGCAGTTGTTGCATCACCAAGCGGATGTCGAGCATGGGAGATAGCTTTACCATCACCACATCCGCCCGTTCCACGAGTGTATCCTCCAGTTGGGTGAGGTCGGGTTCACAATCGGAAATCGCCACCACCTTGGCACCGTTGACATCCCGCCGGGCGGGATCCAAAAACAGGAGGTTGACGTGTTCCAAAGTGTCGAGATATTCCACCCCATCGCCCTGCACCACAGTTACGGCGCAGCGGGGGGATAGTTTGGGGAGGTTGTGGCGAGCAATCTCGCAGAGTGCTTCATTGCGCTCCACGTAGATAGCACGCTCAAAGTGATGCGACAGGAAGGTAAAATCCACACCGAAACCGGCAGTGAGGTCGGCCATGGTGCGACAAGAATCCTTGGACAAAAGACGAGAAACCTGCATACCCTTATACCGTGCCGTCTCCTCACCGGAACATTGTTCCATGGAGAGCCGCACGGGAAAGAGTATATCGGGAGTCGATGCCCACAACGGAAGCTTCACCTTTGCGCGTTGAAATCCCTCGATTTGTTGCAGCGCAAAGGTTCTGTCAACCCCCTCCGGTACCGGACGTAGAGCAAGTGCATTCACGTTGTCGTCCCGGTGTTGGGAAATGTATTGTCGGGTTTCCGTTGTAAGATTCATTTTTACCTTGTAGATGTTAGTGTACGTTGGATGGAAGCGTAACGCCTAACGGTTTTTAATAAGAAGCACTCGCCTCCAATCCATTCTCTTTTAGCAAAGCCACAATACGATCCAGTTCCTCGTGCGTAGCCTTTTGCAGATCGTGATCCGGAGTTTCGCGATCTATGGTATAAATCATCACCTGTCGCGGATGTATTTCCTTCATCACCTCCAACCACGGAAGCACATACGCATCCCCCGTGTTATCCACCGATACCCCCTGCGAAGAACCCTTCATAAACATCGTCTGTATGATGAGCTGACCGTCAAACTGCTTGAGGTTCGCTATTATCTCCTTCACATCGTAATGCGCATTGGGGCGATCCACACGACGGATGTATTCCGCATCCACCGTATCCAGCTTCAAGATATTGTTATCAATCCGCTTCAAAGCCTCCACCACCGCAGGTTTGTGCAAGAACGTACTATTGCTCAAGACACTCACCTTAGCCTGCGGACACCACTTATCACGTACCTTCAACACCGCATCCACAATGGCCGGGAAGTCGGGATGCGCCGTCGGTTCACCGTTGCCGGCAAAGGTAAGCACATCGGGCGTCACCCCCTCCTGCCGCATCTCCTGCAACGTCTTCTCCAGAGCCTTCGCCACCTCCTCGCACGTAGGACGCAGAGAATGTGCACGATGCTCCTTGTTGAAGCCACACTCACAGTAGATACAATCAAAGGAACACACCTTTCCATCCGCCGGCATCAGGTTGATGCCGAGCGAAATTCCCAATCTGCGGCTGTGTATCGGACCGAAGATAGGAGATGGATATAATACTGTTGACATAATTCTTATTGTTATATAGGGTTGCACTAACCGCCAATCTTGGCACGCAAACCATGCGCCTCAAAAATCTGCACACAGTGCTTCTGCCACTCCTCCGAAGGCGTAGCCATAGGCAAGCCATCCGGATTGTAGACGGTAAGCATACGTTCATGTTTACCCTTGCCCACATCGTGGTAGGGCAACAAGTTTATCTCTTCGGGATGTTTCGGCAACGATGCCAAGAACTCCGCACTGCGCGTTATGTTCTCCTCGTCGGCATTCACCCCCTCAATCAAAGGAATACGAATGCGATAATCCGCCCCCATCTCCGCTATCATACGAATGTTCCGGAGGATGGTATCGTTGGGTACCCGCGTAAAGCTACGATGCTTCTCGCTATCCATGTGCTTCAAGTCCACCAAGAAAAGCTCACACTGCGCAGCAATGCGACGTATCACCTCGGGCGAAGCATAGAGCGTTGTGTCCACACAACGATGGATGCCCCGTCTGCCCAACTCCTCCAGCAGCTCCAGCGCATAATCGGGTTGCATCAGCGGTTCGCCGCCACAAAGCGTCACACCGCCCCCACTCTCACGCATCACCGAACGCTCCTTCTCCACAATCGCCATCAAGTCCTCCATCTTCCACACCGTGCCGCTCATCTCCAGCGCCTTGGTAGGACACTCCTCCACACACTTACCACACAAGATGCAGGGAGACTCCGTAGGACGAATACCCTCCGGCGTGAGCTGCAGAGCGTGCTGCGGACAAATGTCCACACAACTCTGACAGCCTATGCACTTCATCGCCTTATACATCTTCTGTTTTTGGGCGGTGTAGCTTTCCGGATTATGACACCACACACAACGCAGCGGGCATCCCTTCAAGAAGAAGGTAACACGAATTCCCGGGCCGTCGTTTATGGCGTATCGCTTTACATCGAATATCAGTCTACTCTCCATCAAAAGGACTCATTCTCGGTACGAGCAATGATATCGCTCTGCAATTGCTCGTTCATATCGTTGAAGAAATCGCTGTATCCCGCCATACGCACCAACAAGCCCTTGTAGGCATCGGGGTTCTGCTGAGCATCGCGCAAGGTCTGGGTATCTACCACGTTGAACTGAATGTGGTGACCACCCATGCGGAAGTAACTGCGAATGAGTTGTGCCAACTTACGAAGATCCTCCTCACGCTTGAGCAACTGGGGCACCATACGGCAGTTCAGCAATGTACCGCCACTCTTGGTCTGGTCGAGTTTGCCAAGAGACTTAATGAGAGAGGTAGGTCCATTGGTGTCGGCTCCATGAGAAGGAGAAGTACCATCGGAGATAGCAAAGTGTGCCATACGTCCGTTGGGCGTAGCGCAGCACACACTACCGAAGTAGTTGTGACAGGTAGTACTCAACATATTCATACGAGTCTTACCGCCACGCGTATTGGGTTTGCCGTCCAGACACTCCACCAAGTCGTTGTAGACACGTACAGCGATGTCATCGGCATAATCGTCGTCGTTGCCGAAGAACGGAGTACGGTTCAAGATATACTGACGCATCTTCTCCTCGCCATCAAAGTTCTTGTCTATGGCAGCAATGAGCTGATCCATGCTCCACTTCTTCTCCTCGAAGACGTGCTTCTTGATGGTAGAGAAGCTATCGGTCGTGGTACCCAGACCACAGCACTGTATGTACTGGGTGTTGTAGCGTGCACCGCCGTTATAGTAATCACGTCCCTTCTTGATACAATCGTCAATGAACAAGCTCAAGAAAGTAGCGGGAGCATAGAG
>CAYOKO010000133.1:0-5408 GCA_964404555.1 uncultured Bacteroidaceae bacterium
CTTTATAAATTATGTAGAGAATGTTTACAACAAACAGTAAAGATAAGAGAACAATTAAAAATATAATAACTAACACACACTCGGATATGAGAAATGTAACCCTAGTACTCGACGATGGTACCAAGTTTCATGGAACATCGTTTGGCTACGAGAAACCTGTAGCCGGAGAGGTAGTCTTTAACACCGCTATGATGGGCTATCCGGAAAGTTTGACCGACCCTTCGTATGCCGGTCAGTTGATGGTACTTACTTATCCTCTTGTAGGAAATTACGGTGTACCTGCTTTCTCGGTAGAGCAGAATGGCATAGCTACCTTTATGGAGAGTGACAAGATTTATGCCGAAGCACTGATCGTGAGTGACTATAGCGAGGAATATTCTCACTGGAATGCAAAAGAGAGTTTGGCGGAATGGCTTAAGCGTGAGCAGATTCCGGGCATAACGGGTATCGACACTCGTGAACTTACCAAGGTGTTGCGTGAGCACGGTGTCATGATGGGTAAGATTGTATTCGATGATGAACCGGAGAACATTCCGACGGCCGATTATAGTGGCGTGAACTTTGTGGATAAGGTGTCTATCAAGAACATCGTGGTGTATGCGGGAGCGGAGGAGAGTCTGACGTTCGATGTAAATACGGATGCGGAGACCTTGAACAAGGCTACACTGGAGAAGGCGCAAGGACGTAAGCGCGTGCTCTTGGTAGATTGCGGTGTGAAGAACAACATCATCCGTTGTCTGCTGAACCGTGGTGTGGAGGTGATTCGTGTTCCTTGGAACTACGATTTCAATAAGTTGGCGTTCGATGGTCTCTTCCTGGCGAACGGTCCCGGTGACCCGGATACGTGCGAGGCGGCGGTACTGAACATCCGTACGTTCTTGGCGAATCCTACGGTGCGTCCTTGCATGGGTATCTGTATGGGTAACCAGTTGTTGAGCAAGGCGGCAGGTGCTAAGATTTATAAGTTGAAGTATGGTCACAGAAGCCATAACCAACCGGTACGTCGTGTAGGCAGCAACCAGTGCTTTATTACGAGCCAGAACCATGGTTATGCGGTAGACAACGATACGTTGCCCGCAGAGTGGGAGCCACTGTTCGTGAACATGAACGACGGTTCCAACGAGGGAGTGAAGCACAAGACGAATCCTTGGTTCTCCGCTCAGTTCCACCCGGAGGCTTGCAGTGGTCCGGTAGATACCGAGTTCTTGTTCGATGAGTTTGTTGGCTTGTTGAAGTAATCATTTAAACGCGTAGAAAATGAAAGATAACGATATAAAGAAAGTCCTTTTGTTAGGATCCGGTGCTCTTAAGATAGGTGAGGCCGGTGAGTTCGATTACTCCGGTTCTCAGGCGCTGAAGGCCATGAGAGAGGAGGGCGTGGAGACGGTTCTTATCAATCCGAACATCGCTACGGTGCAGACCAGTGAGGGTGTGGCCGATAAGATTTACTTCCTTCCGGTGACTCCCTTCTTCGTAGAGAAGGTGATTGAGAAGGAGCGTCCGGATGGTATCCTCCTGGCGTTCGGTGGCCAGACGGCTCTGAACTGTGGTGTGGAACTTTACAAGGAGAAAAT
Organism: uncultured Bacteroidaceae bacterium; assembly: GCA_964404555.1. Taxonomy (GTDB): domain Bacteria; phylum Bacteroidota; class Bacteroidia; order Bacteroidales; family Bacteroidaceae; genus CAZUTW01. The sequence goes on from CAYOKO010000133.1 coordinate 1,575, forward strand.
TCTTGAGAAATACAATGTTCGTGTGCTGGGTACTCCGGTACAGGCTATTATAGATACGGAGGATCGTGAGTTGTTCGTTCATAAGTTGGACGAGATTGGCGTTAAGACCATCAAGAGTCAGGCGTGTGAGTCTATCGAAGAGGCTCGTAAGGCTGCTGCCGACTTGGGCTATCCTGTGATTATCCGTGCTGCCTATGCACTGGGTGGTTTGGGCTCCGGTTTCTGCGACGATGAGGAACAGCTTAATAAATTGGCAGAGAAGGCGTTCTCGTTTTCACCTCAAGTATTGGTTGAAAAGAGCTTGAAGGGTTGGAAGGAGATAGAGTACGAGGTGGTTCGCGACCGTTACGACAACTGTATCACGGTTTGTAACATGGAGAACTTCGACCCGTTGGGTATCCATACAGGTGAATCCATCGTAATCGCCCCGTCACAGACGTTGACAAACTCCGAGTATCACAAACTGCGTGCGCTGGCTATTAAGATTATTCGTCACATAGGCATCGTGGGAGAGTGCAACGTACAGTACGCATTCGACCCCAATTCCGAGGATTATCGAGTGATTGAAGTGAACGCCCGTCTGAGTCGTTCTTCCGCATTGGCATCCAAGGCTACCGGTTATCCGTTGGCATTTGTAGCAGCCAAGTTGGGTATGGGTTACGGCTTGTTCGAATTGAAGAACTCCGTAACGCGCACAACATCCGCCTTCTTCGAGCCGGCATTGGACTATGTAGTCTGCAAGATACCACGTTGGGACTTGGGTAAGTTCCGCGGCGTAAGCAAGGAACTAGGTTCCAGCATGAAGTCGGTAGGAGAGGTGATGGCCATAGGTCGTACCTTCGAGGAAGCCATCCAGAAAGGTCTGCGTATGATAGGTCAAGGTATGCACGGATTTGTGGAGAACAAGGAACTTGTCATCAACGACATCGATGCTGCACTGCGTGAGCCAACCGATAAGCGAATCTTCGTCATCAGCAAGGCGCTGCGTCAAGGTTACACCATCGACCAGATACACGAACTTACCAAAATCGATAAATGGTTCTTGCAGAAATTGCAGAACATTATGAATACCAGCAAGGAATTGCACGCCACCAAGAGTGTAAACGTGCTCGACAACAACTTGCTGCGCAAGGCAAAGGTACAAGGATTTACCGACTTCCAGATAGCACGTGCCCTGGGCATGGAGAACGAGATGGATATAGACGATGCACAGATGGTTATCCGTAACCGTCGTAAGCAATTGGGCATTGTCCCGGTAGTGAAGCAGATAGATACCTTGGCAGCCGAGTATCCGGCACAGACCAACTACCTGTACGTTACTTACAGTGGCGTAGGTAGCGACATCAAGTACGAGAACGACCGTCGCAGTGTGGTAGTACTGGGTAGTGGTGCCTACCGCATCGGCTCCAGTGTAGAGTTCGACTGGTGCGGTGTGCAGGCGTTGAATACCATCCGCAAGGAAGGCTATCGCAGTGTCATGATCAACTACAACCCGGAGACAGTGTCCACGGACTACGATATGTGCGACCGTCTGTACTTCGACGAGTTAACCTTTGAGCGTGTACTCGATATCCTCGATTTGGAGACCCCGTACGGCGTTATCGTATCCACCGGTGGACAGATTCCGAACAACCTGGCAATGCGTCTCGACAAGGAACGTGTACCTATCCTCGGAACATCGGCTAAGTATATCGACAATGCCGAGGATCGTGAGAAGTTCTCAGCCATGTTGAACCGCATCGGCGTAGACCAGCCGGAGTGGAGTGCCCTGACCAATATGGAGGATGTAGATGCCTTCATAGAGAAGGTAGGCTTCCCGGTATTGGTACGTCCGTCCTACGTACTCTCCGGTGCAGCCATGAACGTATGTAGCAACAAGGATGAGCTGGAGCGATTCCTCAAGTTGGCAGCCAATGTAAGCAAGAAGCACCCTGTGGTTATCTCCAAGTTCATGTTGAACACCAAGGAGGTGGAGATGGATGCCGTAGCCAAGGATGGCGAGATTGTAGCGTATGCTATCAGCGAGCACATTGAGTTTGCCGGTGTACACTCCGGTGATGCCACCATTCAGTTCCCGGCTCAGAAGTTGTACGTAGAGACCGTACGTCGCATAAAGAAGATTTCCGGACAGATAGCCAAGGAGTTGCACATCAGCGGTCCGTTCAACATACAGTTCCTGGCTCGTGAGAACGAGATTAAGGTGATAGAGTGTAACCTGCGAGCTTCTCGTAGCTTCCCGTTTGTAAGTAAGGTACTCAAGGTGAACCTCATAGAACTGGCAACCAAGGTGATGCTCGGTCTTCCGGTAGAGAAGTTGAGCAAGAACTTCTTCGACTTCGACTATGTAGGCATCAAGGCAAGTCAGTTCTCCTTCAATCGTTTGCAGAACGCCGACCCGGTACTGGGCGTAGACATGTCCTCTACGGGTGAGGTAGGATGCTTGGGCGACACCTCTTCCGGCGCCTTGTTGAAAGCCATGCTGTCCGTAGGTCAGCGAGTTCCCAAGAAGAACATCCTGCTCTCTACAGGAACACCGAAGCAGAAGGCAGAGATGCTCGAAGCATCGGCACTCCTCGTGAAGAAAGGTTACAAACTCTATGCTACCGGAGGAACCAGCCGTTATCTCACCGAGAACGGTATAGAGAACACCCTGGTTTACTGGCCAAGCGAAGAGGGACAACCCCAGGCACTCGATATGCTGCACAAGAAGGAGATAGATCTCGTAGTCAACGTACCGAAGGATCTAACCGTAGGCGAGATAGACAACGGATACAAGATTCGTCGTGCATCCGTAGACCTGAATATCCCATTGATAACCAACCCACGTTTGGCATCGGCCTTCATCAACGCATTCTGTTCACAGGGTCCCGATGATTTGGCTATAAAGAGCTGGGATGAGTACAAGTAAGTAGAGCTCCGGACAGAAAACCCCTCTCCGCAAGAGAGGTACATGGACGCTACGAGTCCCGTCCGGACATTGCATAGATAAAGAGAGGTGGAGTTGTTTATTTCGAGCAATTCCACCCCTTCTTTCTTAAATAGTACGAATACTTTTTTGTGATTTGACGAGAAAGAAGTACCTTTGCATTGTTATTAATACGTATATATAGATAAACGTAAACGTAAAGACAGAAATGAATCTGATAAAAGGTAGAATGATACGAGCGATAGGAGCTCTGGTCATAGGTTTGTTATTAGTGGTTTATCCCGATACAATGGGAGGTATTCTGGTGCAGCTGATAGGGTTGATGTTCGTGCTACCCGGTCTGTTCTCCATCATCAGTTACTTCATGGCACACAGTGCAACGGGTATTAAACATCCATTCTTCTTCAACCTAATGATAGGTATAGGCAGCGTGCTGGCAGGCGCCGCTCTGCTGTTATTCCCCAATAAGTTTGTGGTAGCACTGCTGTACCTTCTGGGTATAGCCGTATTCCTAGCCGGATGTATGCAGATGCGCAGTCTGTTGCAGTTGCGCAAGGTCACCACCGTGAGCAGCTACAATTATTATCCGGCAGCCTTCTTCCTGGTAGTCGGCGCATTACTCCTGTTTAAACCGGACTTTATTAGGGACATTATCTACACCCTTCTAGGTGCCGTCCTGATACTCTTCTTCCTAGTAGAGCTCATTCAGTGCATTCACTTCCGCAAGGCCTATCGCAGTTACGAAAACCTCTTCTCCGGAGTGAACAAGAACGATATAGAAGACGCCGAGATAATAGAAGAAACAAAAGATAAGTAGACGGGAAATATCGATATAATCGAAGAAAACAATCATAACAAGCAACAAAAAGTATGGCATATAAGATTCTGGTGTTGGATCTGGACGGAAC
>CAYOKO010000134.1:0-5338 GCA_964404555.1 uncultured Bacteroidaceae bacterium
TCAGTCAGGCGGCATGGAACCGCTTCTATTACTATCTTACGGCAGATGAACGTACAGGACAGTTGATGGAAGATGTGAAGGATGCCGACCAGATGCTCTACACTCTCGACCCCATGCGATTGGCGGAACCGCGTTCTCTGTACCCCTGCACCAAGCCGGCACGCTTGCGCATCGGTCCCGACTGGTTGGCGTATGCGGGCAACTGGATGACTCATTGGGAACGTACACAGGATACTAAGTATCGCGATAAGATTTTGGCGGGTATGAAGAGTATTTGTGCTCTTCCCCACCGTATGTTTAGCGGTCCGCTGGCACTGGGCTACGACCCGGCTACGGGCATCATCACGAGTGAGTGCGATACGGCGCTGCAAACCACCAATCACTTGATGACCATCATGGGTGGTTTCGAGCTGATGAACGAGATGATGGTGATGATTCCCGATACGGCATGGCAGGCGGCGTGGCTGGAGCATGCCAACTTATATAAGGAGAAGGCACAATCCATCTTGCACAATCGTTTCCTGGTGCCGCATCTCTCTGCCTATGCGGGGTGGAAGATGCCATCGGCTACCAAGCGTAAGGAGGCGTGGACCGACCTGCTGCACATCGACAAAAAGGGAACTCCGGCGGTGTTCAACAAGCCCAACGATCCGCTCTATTTCAACGATAAACTGCGCAGTACCAACGATGCCGCGACGTGGGTCATCGATGCCATCTACATGATGGAGACCCTGGGAACGGCTACCACCGAATAAGATTAACCTAAAACAAGCTAAATAACAAACGAATGAAAAAGTACATATCTCTAGTAGCCTCAGCCATCGCCTTGTCTGCCATGACCGCACAGGCGCAAACCACTTGGGGCAATACGGGAAACAGTAATCAGCAGAACGATTCCAATGCTCCGCTGCATCTCATGAAACCTGCGTATCGCTATGCTTACGGGGTGCCGAATGCCGATAGTATCACGGCTCTCATTGATCGTATCTATACGTATCTGGATGTAAACACCCACATGCAGGTGGAGAATAAGAATACGCACGAGGTGCTCACCAACCTCAAGAAGGTGGATGAGAACAGTCAGTTGGTGCGTGGTACCTTCCGCCTCACTTCCTATGAGTGGGGTGTGACCTACAGTGCTATGTTGCGCTTGGGCGAGGTTACGGGCAATAAGAAATACACGAAGTATGCCGAGGATCGCATGAGTTTCCTGGCGGAGATTGCGCCTTACTTCCTCAAAGTGTATAAGGCGGGGAAGAAGGTAGATCCGTTTGTACATCCGCTGTTGGATCCTATTGCGCTGGACGATTGCGGTGCTATCTGCTCTGCCATGATGAAGGCGAAGATGGCGAATCCGTCGCTTAAACTCGACGACCAGATTAGTCGTTACTATGCGTATATAGACAAGGGACAGTATCGCTTGTCCGACGGACTCTTTGCTCGTATGCGTCCGTTGAAGAATACCATTTGGTTGGACGATATGTTCATGGGCATTCCTTCCTTGGTGTGCAAGGGTGCGCTGGATAAGGACAACGCTCAGTTGCTGCGTGCGGCGGAGCAGTTCCAATTGTTCCACAAGCGTATGTGGGTGCCGGAGAAGAAGCTTTACCGTCATGGCTACGGTGAGGAGATGGCGTCTCATCCTTCTTTCTTCTGGGGACGTGCCAACGGATGGGCATTGCTCACGGCTTGTGAGTTGCTCGACTATCTGCCGGAGGGTTCTTCCGAGTGGAATACCATCCTGGGTGAGTTCAAGGAGCACTTGGAGGGGTTGGTTGCCCTGCAGGGATACGATGGTGCTTGGCATCAACTGTTGGATCGCAACGAAACCTATCTTGAGACCTCTTGTACGGCGCTTTACGCATATTGCATGGCGCACGCTATCAACAAGGGGTGGATAGACAAGCAGGCGTATGGTCCCATGACGGTATTGGCATGGAACTATATCAGCGGTCAGGTGAACCAGGCGGGCGAGGTATTGGGTACTTGTGTGGGTACAGGTATGGGCTTCGATGCTGCTTTCTATGCTTATCGTCCGGTCAATAAGTTTGCCGCTCACGGTTACGGTCCGGTTCTTTGGGCGGGTGCCGAGATGCTTCAGTTGCTCAAGACACAACATCCGCAGCTCAACGATAGCGGTCTGCACTTCTACGATGAGGATCCCAACACTACGGATCCCATCTTCTTCTTGAAGTAAAAAAAGACTTTCATGTTGACATCCACAATGTAGGGATTCGTAAAACGCCCCTACATTGTGGATGAAAACGTTATATCACTCTCCACTTAATTTGCTGTTTAACAGCCATTTACAAAAAAAACAAATTACCCCTATAAAAATTTGTTTTTATACTATTTTTTCCTTACCTTTGTCACCCGATATCTCGAAAAACGCAACAAATCGCAATTTACGTATGAGTACGTTTGGAAAGAGCTAACTTTAAACAAACCGTACATTTACAACAACAATGAAAAAGTATCTATCATTCGTGTTACTATGTCTATGCAGCAGCATAGTGGGACAGGCGCAAGAATATTGGTCTGTCTACGGACACATTGTAAACTCCTTCACCCGCGAGATGAGCGAAACGCTACGTGCCGAAGTTCTGTACCCCAATGGAAAACTTCTGAGCGGAGCTACTACCGACAAAGACGGAAAGACACAAGCCTTCTCCCTACGTCTGGATACAGCGTGTACGGAATATACCCTGCGCTTTACACACGAAAACTACGATACCCTCTTGATACCCGTTAAGTTCAAGTACCATAAACGCGAAAAGATTATCAACATAGGTACCTACGGTATGCGTAAACTCTCGTTGGCAGAACGACAAATACGCATGGGCGAAGTGGTGGTAAAGGCTACACAGGTTAAGTTCTTCTACCGGGGCGATACCCTTGTGTACAATGCCGACGCTTTTCAACTGAGTGAAGGCTCCATGCTCGACGGATTGATAGAACAACTGCCCGGTGCCGAGCTTAAAGAGGATGGTCGCATCTACGTAAACGGACGCTTCGTAGACAACCTCCTGCTCAACGGCAAAGATTTCTTCAAGGGCAAGAACAAAGTGATGTTAGAAAATCTTCCTGCCTATATGGTGAGTCAGGTGAAAGTGTATGAGGAGGAGGATGAGCTAAGCAAGATGCTGAAAACAAAGGTTCGTGAAGGACGCTATGTGATGGACGTATCGCTCAAACGCCAATACGAAATAGGCTGGATGGGCAATGCCGAAGTGGGTGGCGGAACCGAGGAGCGCTATCTTGCCCGTCTATTCCTCATGCGCTTTACACCTCACTCCCGAGTCTCCGTGTACGGCAATATGAACAACTTGAACGACTCTCGTAAGCCCGGTACCTCGGGCGAGTGGTCGCCATCGGACCTTGGTGGCGGACTAACGGCAACAAAAACAGCCGGCATCGACTATGGGGTGTACGACAAATATTCCCACTTCACGGTAGAGGGAAACGCACAAGCCACCCATACCGACAACGACTACACGAGCAGAACCTCCACCCAGAACTTCCTTTCCGGCGGAGATACCTACGACCGCTCTTGGTATAGCTCCAAGAACGAGAATCTATCGCTCAATACCTCACACAACCTAAAACTGAAATGGGGTATCAGCGACTACAACAGCATAAGTTTTCAACCGCATTTCAACTACAATAAATACAATCGTCACTCCGAATCTCTCTACGGAGTGTTCAACGAGAATATACAGAACAATTACGCCCTGCAAGATAGCTTGCGCGAAATAGGTGCTTCTACGCAGTTGCTGAAGATACTACTGAACAAACAAAGCAATCTAAAATACCGAAAGGGACACTCTTACGATACAGGACTGGACATACATTCGAGCGTAAAACTCCCCACCTCCACCTACGATGCCATCTACTGGAACGCCTTTCTGGCATACGACAATGCCACGAACGAGACCTACGACCATCTGTCCCTCTTCTACCCCTCCACCCCGCTGGACTTCCGCAACCGCTTCTACGACACCCCCAACAAAGGATACTCTATGGGTGCCGGTATATCCTACTATAGGAAGTTGGGTGGCTACTGGTATTGGACCATCAGTCCGCAGTACGGCATAAGCCACTCCTATCGCAGCACCACCAACGAGCTGTATCGACTGGAACAACTCGACGACATGAACAGCGATGAAACGGGTTTGGGACTGCTTCCCTCCACCACGGCGGAACTGCTCTCCGCTCTCGACGATTCCAACAGCTATCGCACAACGGAATACACCACCACCCATACCGCCACCGTGCAGCTTATATGGGATCGTCCCTTCAAAGACTGGAAGTATGGGCATATAAACGTAAACGCTTATGCCGTTGCAAACTACGAGGACAAAAAGATGTACTATCACGGTGCTATGTACCGCATAAAGGCGAACCATGCATGGTACTTCACTCCAAGCGTGCAAGCCATCTACAATACTGCCGAGTCCAAACATACGTTGAAATTCTTCTATAATATGTGGGTAAGCACCCCGTCGCTGTTGAATATGCTGGAGGTGACCTTCGACTCCGACCCGCTCAACATACGCAACGGAAATGCCCGACTTGTCAACACCACAACGCACAATTTCCACTTGGAGTATCAGGCCAACAGATGGTTGTCCGGAACGGGAAAGATGCTAAGTGCTTGGTTGGAACACCGCGTCATCTACAATGCCGTGTCCATGGGATACGTATATAACAAGGAGACCGGTGTACGAACCATCACGCCCGACAATATAAACGGTAACCAATACACACAATTGGGCATCAACTTCACCACTCCCATCGACAAGGCTAGGAACCTCATGCTGATAACCAATACTCAAATCAGCCGCTCCGAGAATGCCGACCTTATAGGAATAGACGGTGCCACGGAGGCACAGAAGAGTGTTGTTCATAATCGCTTTTTCTATGAGAATATGCGCCTTACATACAAGATACGGAAGCACCAGATAGGCGTTATAGGACGTGTGAACTACACCCGTGCCACCTCCTCACGGAGCGATTTCGAAGACATTGACGCCTTCAACTTCCGCTACGGTCTCACCGCATTGGTAAAGCTGCCGCTCGACATGGAAGTCTCCACCGACCTCACGGAGCACAGTCACCGTGGCTACAACGATGCCTCCATGAACACCAATGAGCTGGTGTGGAACGCCCGTCTTGCCAAGAACCTCCTGCACGGCAACCTCATTCTGTCACTGGAAGGTTTCGACATTCTGGGCAATCTCTCCAACATCTCCTATAGCCTCAACGGACAGGGACGTACCGAAACTTGGGTAAACAGCATTCCCCGCTATGCCATGTTCCATGTAGTGTATCATCTTAA
>CAYOKO010000135.1:0-5285 GCA_964404555.1 uncultured Bacteroidaceae bacterium
GTGTATGCGGGCAAGGATAGCAACGTACACATCTACGAATTGGAGGAGACCAACGTTAAGAATAAACGCTTTGCCGAGATGTACGTAAAGCAGGAGGAGAACAGCAAGTTTGTTACCACCGGCGTAACACTGCACAACGGCACCACCCGCAACCTCATAGACGTAGCCCTGGCAGGCGAACACGCCGAAGCCTACGTCAACGGTTGTACCATCTCCGACCAGAACCAACACACCGACAACAACACACTCATCACCCACGCAGTGAAGAACTGCAGCAGCAATGAGCTGTTTAAGTATGTGTTGGACGGCAAAGCCGTAGGTGCCTTTGCAGGACGCATCCTGGTACTTCCGGGTGCCGACGGTACGGTATCGCAGGAGACCAACGCCAACCTCTTGGCAACCAACGAAGCACGTATGTACACCCAACCCATGTTGGAAATCTACGCCGACGATGTGAAGTGCAACCACGGCAGCACCGTAGGACAGCTCAACGATGCAGCCCTCTTCTATATGCAACAGCGCGGCATCTCCCCCGAGGAAGCACGCCTGCTACTGCAATTTGCCTTCGTGGGCGAAGTGATAGACAAGATTTGTCTGGAACCCCTCAAAACCCGTCTGCATCTGTTAGTAGAAAAACGCTTCCGCGGAGAGTTGGCCAAGTGCAATGTTTGTAAAATGTGTAAATAAAGAAGCTATGTCAGTGCGAGAAGAAATAGATATAAACGTAGCAGAGATACGTAAGCAATTCCCCCTACTCGATTGCAAGGTCTACAACAAGCCCCTTGTCTATCTGGACAATGCGGCTACCACCCAGAAACCTCAATCGGTAGTAGATGCCATCTCTCATGCCTACCTGGAAGCCAACGGAAATGTACACCGCGGCATCCACTATATGTCCAACCGTGCCACCGAAGCCTACGAAGGCGCACGCAAGGAGGTAGCGGAATTTATCAACGCCGGCAGTAAGAACGAGATTGTCTTCACCCGTGGCACCACAGAAAGCATCAACCTGGTAGCATCCTCCATGGGCGTAGATTACCTACAGGAAGGCGACGAGGTGATTGTGAGCACCATGGAGCACCACTCCAACATCGTCCCCTGGCAGTTCCTGGTGGAGCGTAAGGGAGTACGTCTGCGTGTCATCCCCATGAACGATCGCGGCGAACTGCTGATGGATGAGTACGAAAAGCTCTTCAACGAGCGTACCAAGATGGTAAGTGTAGCGTATGTATCCAACGTACTGGGCACCATCAACCCCATTAAGGAGATGATTCGCACGGCACATACCCACGGCGTCCCCTTCATGGTAGACGGTGCGCAAAGCGTATCGCACCGCAAGGTAGATGTACAAGACCTCGACTGCGACTTCTTTGCCTTCAGCGCCCACAAGATGTACGGTCCCACCGGCATAGGTGCTCTCTATGGCAAACAGGAATGGTTGGAGAAACTGCCTCCCTACCAAGGTGGCGGTGAGATGATAGGCAACGTATCCTTCGAGAAGACCACCTACAACGATCCCCCCTACAAGTTCGAAGCAGGCACACCCAATTATATCGGCGCCGTAGGACTGACAGCCGCCATTCACTTTATACAAGGGGTTGGAGTAGAAGCCATTGAGAAGTACGAGCAACAACTCACCGACTACGCCACCGAGCAGCTCAAGCAGATAGAAGGACTCACCATCTACGGCGAAGCGGAGCACAAGACCTCCGTCATCTCCTTCCGTGTAGAAGGCGTTCACCCACTGGATCTCGCCACCCTACTCGACAAGATAGGCATAGCCGTCCGCACCGGACACCACTGTGCCGAACCCCTCATGCACCGTCTGGGCATAGAGGGAACCGTGCGTGCCTCCTTTGCCGTGTACAACACATTCGACGAAGTAGATGCACTCGTAGCCGGTATCCGCAGAATCTATGGAATGCTTTGCAAATAACACCTAGGATATGAAGAAGACAACAAGCAGCAAGGAGACACACCCCAAAGAGCACGCACCGCTCCTCCCCCTCTACCATGCAGGTATGGTGGAAGCCGGATGCGACGAAGCGGGACGCGGTTGCCTGGCAGGTAGTGTCTACGCTGCGGCTGTCATCTTTCCGCCCCACTATACCAACCAAAAGCTGAACGACTCCAAGCAACTCACCGCCAAGCAGCGATATGCACTGCGCGAAGAGATTCAACACGATGCCGTGGCATGGTCGGTTGGTGTGGTTACGGCACAGGAGATAGACGAGATAAACATCCTCCGCGCCAGCATCCTAGCCATGCACCGTGCCGTAGAGGGACTATCCGTAGCTCCGCAAGCACTCATTATAGACGGCAATCGCTTTACCCCCTACAAGGATCTTCCCTATGCCACCATTGTAAAAGGTGACGGCAAATACCTAAGCATAGCGGCAGCAAGCATCCTGGCAAAGACCTACCGCGACGACTATATGTGCCAACTGCACGCTGAATATCCGCAGTACGGATGGAACCGTAACGCCGGATACCCCACCAAGGAGCACCGGGAAGCCATTCGTCGGTATGGCATTACCCCCTATCACCGTCGCACCTTCAATCTGCTGGGCGACGGACAGACAGAACTAACGTTCGACCTATAAAACAACAACTTAACAACAAACAACAACCCACTACAAGCCAATCATGCTATGGAAATAAAGTTTGACAAGCAAATAAAACTCATTACCTTCATGCTCACCAACGGTAAGGTGAGTATGGATCAGATTTGTCAGGAGATGCAGGTAACCTCGCGTTCCGTGTTTCGTTATCTCAAGATTTTCTCGCTTTCGGACATAGTGGTGCATCGCAATGGAAGCACCTATTGGTTGGATTTGGAGAGTCCTTTCTTTGAGCGAATGAACGATATGTTGTTTTTTACCAAGGAGGAGCGTCTGAAGTTGCGTGCGGTTCTAGACCGTTGTGCGGCTACGGACGAGTCGGCTCCGGCGTTGCGTCGCAAGTTGGACCGTGTGGGGGGCTACGATATCTTGGAGGAGATGAGTCTATCGTACGATGTAGAGCAGTTGGCGAAGGTTGCGGAGATGTGTATAGAGGAGCACAAGCAGATGTGCATCACCAGGGGTAAGGCATACAAGAAGCGTTCGGTAGCGGGTCACGTGGTGGAGCCGTATCTCATGATGCGTGACAAGGGTAGTTTTCGTTGTTACGATGTCACAACGAATCGCAACGTGACGATTAAGATAGATGCGAACATGGTATTCGAGCGTAGCAATACGCCGTGGCAGTTGAAGGCGAAGCACACGCCGTATCATCACGATGATTTCGGTTATTCGGCATCGACGTTGCGCAACGTGACGTTGCGTCTGGATGAGTATGCCATGCGTTTATTGAAGGAGGAGTATCCAAGAACGTCGCGTCATCTCACTCGTTTGTCGGACAAGGAGTGGGAGTATTCGGCACAAGTATGTAACATGGATACCCTTCATCGTTTTCACTTGGGTCTATGGTCGCACATCACCATCATCCACTCTGCCGAACTGGAACGCCTCATGCAAAAAGAGTCCAGATTACTCTATAAGGAATATCACGTGCAGGGATAATTCCACAAGCCTCCCCTCATCTGCGAGAGTTGTACACGTCCCGAAAGCACGCAATAATGCAGAATTTTGCCTAAAAAGGTGTATGACATAAACCTTTTTGACCGTTTTTTTGCAAAATTATTACTCCATCGCTGTGATATGTATGTAGGGATTCGAAGCACCATGCCCCCTACTTCACTCTTCGATTCAACTGATTATCCGCCTTCTCTCGCTTGGACTTACCCACCCTTGGACCGGAACTTTTCTTCTTCTTTTGCGCCTTGTGAGCAAAAGGATTCTTGCTGTTTTGCTTATTACTACTGTGTCTCATGCTGCAAAATTACACATTTTCCGGCAAAAAAACACGAATACATACCACAAGATATGGAAATAATGCCTAATTTAGCGCACTGTTTAACAATATAAATCGATATAGAAATGGTACTTATAGACAGAACCAACGACAAGATGGCAAGGATTGAAACGGAGTTTCACCGTTGGCAAGACCTTCTCAATATACACAGTGTACACGAGCTGAACCGTGCCATAGACAACGGACACGCCGACGAACTGATTCTCGTCTCCGAAGCACTACAAGAGAAAAAGATAGCAGCCATAGCCGAGGAGATAGCAGCCACCCCCGGTGTTAAGTTCATACTCATCTCCGGTCCCTCCTCCAGTGGCAAGACCACCTTCAGCAAGCGACTCTCCATCCAGCTCTTTACCTGCGGCATACGCCCCTATCCCGTTTCTCTGGACGACTACTTCTTAGACCGCGAACAAACGCCGCACGACGAGCACGGGGAATACGATTTCGAATCTCTCTATGCCATCAACATAGACCTCTTCAACCGTCATCTCAACGACTTGTTGGAAGGCAAGTCCGTGGAACTTCCTCGCTACAATTTCCAGACCGGAAAGAGCGAGCAAAGCGGAGAGATACTCCGCCCCACCGACAATCAAGTGATAGTGCTCGAAGGCATCCATGCCCTCAACCCCCTACTCACCCCCGGTATCCCCGAGCAAGCCAAGTACCACATCTTCGACTCCACCTTCACCTCACTGGATTTTCCGGACGAAGAGCACGGACTCACCCCTCTGGACTACCGATTGCTACGTCGCATCATCCGCGACCATAAATACCGTGGATACTCTGCCGAGGAAACTATAAAGCGATGGGCCAGTGTACGTCGTGGCGAAGAGAAGTGGATACTCCCCTTCAGCAAGCATGCCGATGCTTACTTCAACAGTGCCCTGATATTCGAGCTAGCTGTCATCCGCAACCAAGCCCTCAGCACTCTGGAACAGGTTCCCGTAGGCAGTGAGTCCTTCAACGAGGCGCAACGTCTCCATCGTCTTCTGAATCGCATCCACCCCATCTCCGAAAAGGATCTCCCCAGCACCTCTCTTCTCCGAGAATTTTTAGGAGGAAGCTCCTTCAAATACTAACATCCACCGGGTAAAAGACAGTTATAACTGCGCGCATTCCGCACCCGGATTCCGTAGGAATAGCAAGCATATTCCTACGCTTTCTCTACCCTAACTGCGGGCAATTACAATCCTAATTGCCCGCAGTTATTTTCCCGCCTCCAATGGTGGACAGTAATGCGTGAAGGATATGGACTTTTTAACAGCTGAAGGTTTGCACAAGCCCTTCCCCCCCACTCTGTATGCGGCTTTTCCTGAAAATCCTTCAATCCTTCACTTTTTCTTCCTACGTGTTGGTTCCGTGGATGTTATCCC